>NZ_MDCR01000063.1:182-32817 GCF_001723055.1 Streptomyces niveus | reverse complement strand
GTGCAGCTGGAACGAGGAAACACCCGGCAGCGTCCCGGCAGGCGCACGGATCTCCGCGGGAAAGTTCGGCAGCGTCGACAAGTCGTTCCCGAACGACGCCGTCTCCGACGTGAACCGGTCACCCGTCAGCTGCATACCGTCACCCGAATCACCCGCGAAACGAATGATCACCCGATCCAGACGACGGACCTCCTTCACACCCGACGCACCGACCGCGCCCCCTGAGGCGCTCGTGTCACTCGCATGAGTCGTGTCAACGGCCACCGGCCGCTCCTTCCCGTCGACGCGGCTGACTGCCTGCCGTCGCACGGTATTGAGCGGCCCTTGTGACCGGCCAAAGCGGCCCGGCCCTGACCGGCGGACGCCGTCACGGCAGCCAGTCGGCGTCCCTGGCGATACGGATGGCGTCGACCCGGTTACGCGCGTTGAGTTTGGTGACGATGGTGGTCAGATAGTTGCGCACCGTCCCCGCCGACAACCTCAGTACGGAGGCGATCTCCCGTGCCTCCGCGCCCTCCGCCGTGAGTCTCAGTACCTGAGCCTCCCGGTCGGTGAGGGGGTTCTCGAACTCTCCCCAGGCGGCCAGCGCCAGTTCCGGGTCGAAGGCCCGGTGCCCGGCGGCCACCCGCCGTACAGCGGTGGCGAGTTCGGCGGAGGGGGCGTCCTTGAGGAGATAGCCGGAGACCCGCGCTTCAAGCGCCCGGCGCAGGGTCCCGGGCCGGCCGAGGCTGGTGAGGATGAGGGCGCCGCACTCCGGGAGCCGTTCGCGCAGTTGAGTCGCGGCCGACAGGCCGTCGACACCGGGCAGATCGATGTCGATGATGGCGACCTCGGGTCGGTGTTTGAGCGCCATGTCGACGATTTCGTCTCCGCGTTCGACCTCGCAGACCACTTCGAGATCGTCTTGGAGATTCAGCAGGGCGACCAGAGCGCCGCGGACCATGTTCATGTCCTCGGCGATGAGTATCCGTATGACCGAACTCCCGCCTGTGGTCCGCTCGGATCGCGGCGAGACGTTTTGGCCTATACCATTGTTGTCGGGCTGTGTGGTCATGCGGCTGTTCCATTCGGCGGGAACTCGCTCACCCTTGGTTCCGTGGCTGATTCCGATGCTTTTCTCAGGGGTGCTTCGGCGAGAAGGCGGAACACGCCGTTCTCGCCGGGGCCCGATTCGAGATGACCGCCTATCGCGGTCATGCGCGCGTGGAGGTTGCGGAGTCCGTTGCCACTGTGGGGCGCGGTGTTGTGGTAGGCGGAGTCGGCGCCGTCGTTCTCGACCACGAGGCGGACCACGCCGTCCTGTTGGACGGCGCTGATGACGCAGTGCGTGGCTTCGCTGTGGCGCAGGAGGTTGGTGACGGCTTCGCGGAGGGTCGTGGCGAGTTCGGTCTCGATGTGGGGGGAGAGCGTGCCGAGTTCGACATGTACCCGTACGCCGATGCCGGCGGCGTCGAGCATCGTCTGCGCGGTTCTGATCTCCTGCTGGAGTGACATGGTGCGGTAACCGCTGGCGGCCTTGCGGACGTCGGCGAGGGACTGGCCGGCGATGGTCAGGACCTCGCTGATCTCCTTCATGGCCCGGTTGGGCTGCGTGGGGATGAGGCGCTGGATGAGTTCGCTCTTGAGGGTGATGGCGGAGAGGCTGAAGCCGAGGAGATCGTGGAGGTCGCGGGCGAAGCGGAGCCGTTCTCCGGTGACGGCCCGGCGCGCGAGTTCGCCGCGGGTGCTGTGGACGTGTGTGGTCAGTTCCGTCAGCCGGGTGAGTCCGTAGAGGACGAGTCCCGACAGGAGCGTGATGTGCGCGAAGGGGATGCTCTCGATGAGCGTTCGACTGTCCATGAGCGGTGGGACGAGCATGCTCAGGCCCACGCCGGCGTAGAGCGGCCAGGCCACGCGGGGCGGCAGCAGGAGCAGGAGTGATCCGGCCAGGTATCCGGCCATCGTTTCCCAGTAAGTCTGGAAGAGGAGGACGGGGAGGTAGGTAAGGACTGCCTGGAGTGTGAGGGTCAGACACTTCCGGGTCAGGGGAACCCGGCTCATGCCCGGCCTGGAGTGGAGGAGTTGCAGGATGACGACCGGTACGAGGAGGAGCAGCCCGGCTGCCTTGGCCGTCGTCGAATTCCCGGCGCTCAGGACGCCCATGGCGCTGAGGAGCGCGTAGCCCAGCAGCGTGGCGACGAGGATGGAGCGCGCCGGCCGGGAAACGGGAAAGGCGTAGTCGGGATGTGGCGGGTCGACCGCTCCGGGTCTGCGCCCCCCTGGCCCGTCCGCACTCTTGGAACGGTCGTGACTGCCCATCACCTGCACTGTCCCCCGCCCCGCAACATGTGCGTCATCCTGCGGGGATGATAAGTCAACGCAGTAAAGAGTGTGCGGCGATCAGGGACCCGTGGGCACAAATTTGTAGAACCAATCAAACCTGTTAATCCACCGGCACTTCGCTATTCCTGCTGGTCAGGTGCCCGATATTGAGGGTGCTGGGTGTTCCGGCGGGTGCGCGATGGGTTGATTGATCGTCAAAAGTGTTGATTGTGCGGGTGGGGCCCCGGTATGTGGCGGATCCGGAGGTCCCGCGGTGCGGTGGCATATGCGACCGCGCGACCAGGGGCGGGATCGCCCAACTCCGAGCCTCAGCTCCGACCTCCGACTCCGAGCCCCCGTCGCCCCTCTGCACAAGCGGCTCTTTAGAGCCCCCTCGCAGGATTCGAGCGAACAGCACGCCGTCGGCGTTGGGCCGGCAGTCTCGGAGAGGTCAGCGATGCGCGTTCTTTTCACCATCTTTCCGACATCGGCACATCTCTATCCAGCCATCCCGCTGGCATGGGCTCTGCAGAGTGCCGGTCACGAGGTCGTGGTGGCGAGCCCCGAGGGAGTGGTCGACCCGAAGGTGATCGCGAACATCACCTCGGCCGGTCTCACCGCGGTGTCCCTGGGCGGCAAGGAGGAGCTCACCGCCTCTCTGGCGCCCCTCATGGCCGGCGCGGGCCCCAACAGGCCGACCCTGGCGCTCGACCCCGCCGACGAGAACGCCTGGCGTCAGGCCAGGGCCGTCCTGGGGGGAATGTTCAACGCGTACTACCCGCCGGAGCAGGTGAGCGGTGGGCGCCGCCCGATCCTGGACACGCTGGTGGAGTTCGCCCGGGACTGGCGCCCCGACCTGGTGCTGTGGGACCCGCTGGCGCCGACCGGCGCGGTGGCCGCGCGTGCCTGCGGCGCCGCCCACGCGCGTCTGCTGTTCGGCATGGACAACATCGGTCTGATCCGCTCCAAGACGCGCCAGGAGCTGGCCGATCCGGACTCGGGTCTGACCGACGACCCGTGGATGCCCTGGCTGGGCCCGGTGCTTGAGCGCTACGGCCTCGACTTCACCGAGGAGACACTGGTCGGCCAGTGGACCCTGGACCTGACCCAGTCCCGGATGCGCGACCCGCTCGACCTGAGTTACGTCCCGGTCCGCCGCGTCCCCTACAACGGCGCCGCCACGCTTCCCCGTTGGCTGCACGCCCGGCCCGAACGGCCCCGCGCCGTGTTCACCCTGGGTGTGAGCCGCCGACTGCTGGCCGGCCGGCACAGCGGCTTTCCGGTGCGGGAGTTCTTCGACTCCGTGGCCGGACTGGACCTCGAACTGGTCGCGACGCTGAACAGCGAGCAGCTCACCGCCGTGGGCACGCTCCCGGACAACGTCCGCGCCATCGAGTACGTACCGCTCAACCAGCTGCTGCCCACCAGCTCGGCGATCATCCACCACGGTGGCGGCGGGACCTTCGCCGCCGCCGTCGCGTTCAAGGTGCCGCAGCTCGTCGCGCCGCTCCCGATGTGGGACGAGATGGTCACGGCACGGTACGTCGCCCGCCGGGGCGCCGGACTGATCGCCGACCCCGCGGCGATCGACGTCGACAGCGTGGGCAAGGACCTCGTACGGCTGGTCGAGGAGCCGTCCTTCCAGCTCGGAGCACAAGGTCTGTACGAGGACATGCTGGCCGCCCCCGCGCCGAAGGACGTGGTCCCGGTCCTGGAGAGACTGACCGCGGAGCACCGCGGCTGAAGGGGCGGGCGAGCCGTGCGCATCGAGGAAACCACCATCCCCGGCGCGTTCCTGATCGAGCCGGACCACATATCCGACGACCGGGGCGTGTTCTACGAGTCAATGCGGTCCGACGAACTGGAGCGGGCCGCGGGGATCACCTTCCAGCCCCGTCAGATCAACTACTCCGTCTCCAGACGCCACACCCTGCGCGGCATCCACAGCGTGAGCATCCCTCCGGGGCAGGCCAAGTTCGTCACCTGCGTCCGGGGCGTGCTGCGCGACATCCTCGTGGACCTGCGGGTCGGTTCGCCCACATTCGGCAGGCACCAGGTGAACGAACTGGACGCCGCCTCGGGCCGGTCCGTGTACGTCCCGGAGGGTGTCGGCCACGGATTCCTGGCGCTCACCGACGACAGCTGCATCTGTTACGTCGTCTCCAGCACCTACGTCCCCGGCACACAGATCGACATCAACCCGCTCGACCCCGACCTGGACCTGCCCTGGGACTGCGCCGGGACACCGCTGATCTCGGACAAGGACGCGAAGGCGCCCAAGCTGTCCGAGGCCCTGGCAGCGGGCACGCTGTCCGACTTCGACGCCGCCTGACGCGGCGAAACCCCAGTCCTGCCGCCCGCCGGCGCACACCGCGACGACGTGTGCCCGGCCGGGGCGGCTGTGAACCGCCCACCAGACCGAAGAGGCGTCACCACATGAACCGAGAGGACCTGCCATGAAGGCTCTGGTGTTGGCCGGCGGATCGGGGACCCGCCTAAGGCCCTTCAGCTACTCGATGCCCAAACAGCTCATCCCCATCGCGAACACACCGGTCCTCGAATACGTCCTGAGGAACATCCTGGACCTGGGCGTGACCGAGATCGGGGTCATCGTCGGCGACCGCGCCGCCGAGATCAACCAGGCGCTCGGGGACGGATCGAGGTTCGGGGCTCGGCTGACGTACATCCAGCAGGACGCTCCGCTCGGCCTCGCGCACACCGTCTCCATCGCCCGGGACTTCCTCGGCGACGACGACTTCGTGATGTACCTCGGCGACAACATGCTGCCCGAGGGGATCGCCGGCATCGCCGAGGAGTTCGCCGCGCACCGCCCGGCAGCCCATGTCGTGGTGTACAAGGTCGCGGACCCGAGGGCCTTCGGCGTGGCCGAACTGGGCCCGTCCGGCGAGGTGTTGCGCCTGGTGGAGAAGCCGCAGCAGCCGCGCAGCGACCTGGCCCTGATCGGCGTGTACTTCTTCACCGCCGCCATCCACGAGGCGGTCCGGGCCATCGAGCCGAGCGCCCGCGGCGAACTGGAGATCACCGACGCGATCCAGTGGCTGGTGTCGGCGGGAGCCGATGTGCGGGCCGGCCAGTACGAGGGCTACTGGAAGGACACCGGGAACGTCGAGGACGTTCTGGAGTGCAACCAGCGCATGCTGGAGGGCCTGCGTCCCTCCATGGCCGGTGAGGTCGACGACTCCAGCGTGCTGGCGGGACCGGTCGTCGTGGAGGAGGGGGCGCGCATCGTGCGCTCCCACATCGAGGGGCCGGCGATCATCGGTGCCGGCTCGGTCGTGGAGGACAGCCACATCGGCCCGCACACGTCCATCGGACGCGGCTGCGCGGTCACCGGGAGCCGGCTGGAGTACTCCATCGCGCTGGACGGGGCGTCGGTCACCGGCGTTCAGGGCCTGCGCAGTTCCGTCATCGGCCGCTCCGCCTCCGTCGGCACCTCCGAGGAGAGCACGGGCCGTTACCGCCTGGTCGTCGGAGACCACACCCGAGTGGAGGTCGCGGCATGAGGATCCTCATCACCGGTGCGGCCGGTTTCATCGGCTCCAACTTCGTCCGCAACCTCCTCGCGGACAACTACTCGGGGTGGGAGGGCGCCAGGGTCACCGCCCTGGACAAGCTGACCTACGCCGGCAACCGCGACAACCTGCCGGCCTCCCACCCGCGCCTGGAGTTCGTCCGGGGCGACATCTGCGACGCGGGCCTGCTGCGCGAACTGCTGCCCGGACACGACGCCGTGGTGCACTTCGCCGCGGAGTCCCATGTGGACCGCTCACTCCAGGGCGCGGGGGAGTTCTTCCGCACCAACGTCCTGGGCACCCAGACGCTGCTCGACGCCGTGCTGGCCGCCAAGGTCCAGCGGGTCGTGCACGTCTCCACCGACGAGGTGTACGGCTCGATCGGCGAGGGCTCCTGGACCGAGAGCTGGCCGCTGCTGCCCAACACCCCCTACGCGGCCTCCAAGGCCTGTTCCGACCTGGTCGCCCGCACCTACTGGCGCACCCACGGAGTGGACCTCTCGATCACGCGCTGCTCCAACAACTACGGGCCGTACCAGCACCCCGAGAAGCTCATCCCGCTGTTCGTCACCAACCTGCTGGAAGGGGAGCAGGTGCCGCTGTACGGCGACGGGCTCAACATCCGCGAGTGGCTGCACGTGGACGACCACTGCCGCGGCATCCACCTCGTGCTCCAGGGCGGCCGGGCCGGTGAGATCTACAACATCGGCGGCGGCAACGAGCAGACCAACCGCGACATCACCGAGCGGCTGCTCGAACTGACCGGCACGGGACCGGAGATGATCCGTCGCGTCGCCGACCGCAAGGCGCACGACCTGCGGTACTCCATCGACGAGTCCAAGATCCGGGAAGAGCTGGGCTACGCGCCGCTGACCGGATTCGAGAAGGGCCTGGCCGCCACGGTGGACTGGTACCGCGACAACGTCGACTGGTGGAAGTCCGTCAAGTACGGGGCCGACCGTGCCGACGGCTGACAACGGTGAAGCCGCCGGGCTCCGCGTCGTGGTGCTCGGAGGCACCGGCTACCTGGGCCGCCGTATCGGCGAGGCGTTCGCCGCCGACGGCGCCCTGGTGCACCTGGTGTCCCGGAACCCGGCGAACGACGGCCCGGCGAAGGACGGCGGGCCGGGCCCGCGGTCCGTCCGCATGGACCTGCTGACGGCCCGCCCTCGGGAACTCACCGAATTCTTCGGTTCGGTGCGGCCCGACGTGGTGGTGAACGCCGCCGGCCGGGTCTGGCGGGCCGACGAGGCGGAGATGACCGCGGGCAACGCGGACCTGGTGGCCCGGGTGACGGAGTCACTCGCCGAACTGCCGCGCGGGCCACGGCTGATCCAGCTCGGCACCGTCCACGAGTACGGCGCCGGCACGCCGGGCGCCGGCACCTCGGAGGACCAGGAGCCGGCTCCCGTCACACCGTACGGGCGCACCAAACTTCTCGGCACCCGGATCGTGCAGCGGGCCGCGGCGGAACACGGCCTGGACGGGGTGGTACTCCGCCTCGCCAACGTGATCGGCGCCGGAGCGCCGGCCGGCAGCCTCTTCGGTATGGTCGCCGCGCACCTCGGCGAGGCCGCCCGAGCCGAGTCGCTGGGCGAGAAACCTGACGAGCTCAGGCTCCCGCCGCTGCGCGCCCACCGCGACGTCCTGGACGCGCACGACGCCGTCGACGCCGTACGGGCCGCCGCCACCGCGCCCGGGGCGGACCTCCGCGGCCAGGTGGTCAACATCGGCCGCGGCGAGGCGGTCCCCGTGCACGCGCTGATCCACCGCATGGTCGAACTCAGCGGCGTGGATCTCCCGGTCGTCGAGACCGCTGCCGACCAGCCCGTACGCACCGACGCGGAGTGGCTGCAACTGGATGTCTCACGGGCGCTGCGGCTTCTGGGATGGCAGCCGCGACGCACCCTCGACGCCTCGCTGCGCGACCTCCTCACGGTCGCGGCACCGGTCAACGGAAGGAAATGACGATGAGCGATATCGCCGACAACAAAGAGCTGGTGCTGGACGGGGTCCGCAGGTATCACCAAGAGACGTCGCCCGCCCGGGAGTTCGAGCCCGGCGTGACCGAGATCTGGCCGTCCGGCGCGGTCCTGGACGAAGACGACCGGGTCGCCCTCGTCGAGGCCGCGCTGACCATGCGCATCGCCGCCGGGCCAAGCTCCAAGAAGTTCGAGTCCGCCTTCGCCAAGCGCCTGAAGCGCCGCAAGGCCCATCTGACCAACTCCGGTTCGTCGGCGAACCTCCTCGCCGTCTCGGCGCTCATGTCGCACCAGCGCGGTGACCGGCGGCTGAAGCCGGGCGACGAGGTGATCACCGTCGCGGCGGGATTCCCCACCACCGTCAACCCGATCCTGCAGAACGGGCTCCTGCCGGTCTTCGTGGACGTGGACCTGACCACGTACAACACCACGGCCGACCGGGTGGCTGCGGCCATCGGCCCCAAGACCCGGGCCATCATCATCGCGCACGCTCTCGGCAACCCCTTCGAGGTCGCCGAGGTGGCCCAGCTCGCCAAGGACCACGACCTCGTGCTCATCGAGGACAACTGCGACGCGGTCGGCTCCACCTACGACGGTCAGATCACCGGCACGTTCGGCGACCTGACCACGGTCAGCTTCTACCCGGCACACCACCTCACGATGGGTGAGGGCGGCTGCGTCCTGACCTCCGACCTCGGCCTGGCCCGCATCGTGGAGTCGCTGCGCGACTGGGGGCGGGACTGCTGGTGCGAACCCGGCAAGAACAACACCTGCTTCAAGCGGTTCGAGTACCAGATGGGCAACCTGCCCGCCGGATACGACCACAAGTACATCTTCTCCCACGTCGGTTACAACCTGAAGGGCACCGACATCCAGGCCGCGCTGGGCCTCACGCAGCTCGCCAAGCTCGACGGCTTCATCGAGGCCCGGCGGCGCAACTGGCGCCGGCTGCGCGAGGGACTGGACGGTGTGCCGGGCCTGCTGCTCCCCGAGCCCACCCCGCGGTCCGAGCCGAGCTGGTTCGGTTTCGTCATCACCGTCGACCCCGAGGCCCACTTCACCCGCGCCGAACTGGTCGCGTACCTGGAGGAGCGGAAGATCGGCACCCGGCGGCTGTTCGCCGGCAACCTCACCCGCCAGCCCGCCTACATCGACCAGCCCCACCGTGTCGTCGGCGATCTCACCAACAGCGACATCATCACCGAGCACACCTTCTGGGTCGGCGTCTACCCGGGCCTCACCGACGAAATGCTCGACTACGTGACCGCCACGATCAAGGAGTTCGTGGCCCAGCGCGGCTGAGAGCCTGTCGGACCGCGTCCCACCCAGAGATCAGGAAGATGACGATGGAGATAGTGGGAACCGGATTCCTCGCGCGGTGTCTGCGTCCGCTGGCAGGCCGGCATCCGGGCACCGTGGCCCTCGCCGCGGGAGAGTCCAGAACGAGCGGTGCCTCCGACGCGGACTTCGCGCGGGAGGCCGCACTGCTGCGCGACGTCGCCAAGCGGTGCGCGGCCGACGGGCGGCTGCTGCTGTTCTTCTCCACCGCCGCGACCGGAATGTACGGGCTCGCCGAGGGACCGGGCAGCGAGGACACCCCGGTGACCCCCTACACCCCGTACGGCGCACACAAACTCGCGCTGGAGGAGCAGCTGCGCGACTCCGGGGCCGACCACCTCATCCTCCGGCTGGCCCACCTGGTGGGACCGCACGGGCGGTACCACCAGCTCATCCCCACGCTGGTGCGCCAGATCCGCGAAGGGGCGGTCACCATGCACCGGGGCGCCACCCGTGACCTGATCCGGGTCAGCGACGTGATCACGATCATCGACCGGCTGCTCGCCGCCGGTCCGCGGGCCGACACGGTCAACGTGGCCTCCGGATTCGCCGCCCCGGTGGAGGACATCGTCGACCATCTCGCCGGCGCGCTGGGGTTCGAACCGCGCAAGGAGTACGTGGACACCGGCGTCCAGTACGCCATCTCCACCCGGAAGTTGCGCGCCCTGGTCCCTCAAGTGGCGGACATGGGCTTCGGCCCCGACTACTACCGCCTGGTCCTCAACGACTTCCTCGCGGCCGAACATGCCTGACCCGGCCGCGTACGCATCACGAGAAAGGCGGGGAGTCTCTCCGATGCCGTCCCACACCACCCAGACGCCCGAGAACAAGAGCCTGTCCGCCCGTATCGCCCTGTCGGCCGCCGCCCGGGGCGCGCACCTGCGCACCGAGGACTTCGGCGACTGGCTGGCCGAACGGGGCAGGGTCAACGACTTCCGGGTGGAGCGGATTCCGTTCGCGGAGCTGGACGGCTGGTCGTTCCAGGACTCCACCGGGAACCTGGTGCACCGCAGCGGCCGGTTCTTCACCGTCGAGGGCCTGCACGTCACGGAGGAGGCGGAACCGCACGGCGACGGACCCTACGCCGACTGGTACCAGCCCATCATCAAACAGCCCGAGGTCGGCATCCTCGGCATCCTCGTCAAGGAGTTCGACGGGGTGCTGCACTTCCTGATGCAGGCGAAGATGGAGCCGGGCAACCCGAACCTGCTCCAGCTCTCGCCCACCGTCCAGGCGACCCGCAGCAACTACACCAAGGCCCACAAGGGCGGAGACGTCAAGTACATCGAGTACTTCGTCGGGCCGGACCGCGGCCGGATCGTCGCGGACGTGCTCCAGTCCGAGCACGGCTCGTGGTTCTACCGCAAGTCCAACCGCAACATGGTGGTGGAGGCGGTGGGTGACGTGCCGCTGCTGGACGACTTCTGCTGGCTCACCCTCGGGCAGATCCACGAACTGCTGCGCCGGGACAACGTGGTCAACATGGACTCCCGCACGGTGCTGTCCTGCCTGCCCTTCTCCGACGCCTCCGACGCCTCGGACGGCGCGCTGCTCTCCGACATCGAACTGCTCTCGTGGATCACGGGCGAGCGCACCCGGCACTCCGTGCGGGCCGAACGCGTCCCGCTGGACTCCATTCCCGGCTGGAAGCGCGGCGAGAGCGCGATCCAGCACGAGGAGGGCCGCTACTTCAACGTCGTGGCCGTGTCCGTACAGGCGGGAAACCGCGAGGTGACAGGCTGGACCCAGCCCCTGTTCGAGCCGGTCGGTCTGGGCGTCACCGCCTTCCTCACCCGCGAGTTCGACGGCGTCCCGCACGTGCTGGCGCACGCCCGGGTCGAGGGCGGCTTCCTCGACACCGTCGAGCTGGGACCGACGGTGCAGTGCACCCCGGACAACTACGCCCACCTGCCCGAGAAGCAACGCCCCCTGTTCCTGGACACGGTGCTGCGCGCCGGCGCGGACCGTATCCGGTACGAGGTCGTGCACTCCGAGGAGGGCGGGCGCTTCCTCAACGCCGAGAGCCGCTTCCTCATCGTCGAGGCGGACGAGGCCGACGCTCCGCTCGACCCGCCGCCCGGCTACGCCTGGGTCACCCCCGCGCAGCTCACCTCCCTGGTCCGGCACGGTCACTACCTCAACGTCCAGGCCCGCACCATGCTCGCCTGTCTCAACGCGACGGCGGTGAGCAACCGGTGACCGGACCCCTGCGGGTGGGAGTGATGGGATGCGCGGGCATCGCGGTACGCCGCATGCTGCCCGCCTTCGCCGCCTGCCCCGACATCGAGATCGCGGCCGTGGCCAGCCGGGACCCGGCCAAGGCGCGGCAGGTCGCGGAACGCTTCGGCTGCCGTCCCGTGCACGGCTACGACGAACTCCTCGAACTCGACGACATCCAGGCCGTCTACGTACCGCTTCCGGCGGCGCTGCACGCCCGGTGGACCGAGGCGGCGCTGGACGCGGGCCGGCACGTCCTCGCCGAGAAGCCCCTGACCACCGACCACCTGCGGACCGGAGAACTGCTCGAACTCGCCCGCACCCGCGACCTGGTGCTCATGGAGAACGTCATGTTCGTCCAGCACCACCGGCACAGGGCCGTGCTGCGTCTGCTCGCCGACGGCGCGATCGGTGAACTGCGGTCGTTCCACGCGTCGTTCACCATCCCGCCGCTGCCGGACGACGACATCAGATACGACCCCGCACTCGGCGGCGGGGCACTGGCGGACGTCGGCGTCTACCCCCTCCGGGCCGCACTGCACTTCCTCGGGCTCGAACTCGATGTCGTCGGCGCCCGCCTCGTCCGGGGCGCGGGCCGGCGGGTCGAGACCTCCGGCGCCGCGCTGCTGAGCACCCCCGGCGCCGTCACGGCCCAGATCACCTTCGGCATGGAGCACGCCTACCGCTCGTCGTACGAACTGTGCGGCAGCGAGGGCGGCATCACGGTCGACCGGGCGTTCACGCCGCCCGCCGACCACGTCCCCGTGATCGGCCTGCACCGCGACGGGAAGACCGAGGAGATCCGGCTCGAACCGCACGACCAGGTGGCGGCCACCGTCGCCGCGTTCGCCGCCGCGGTGCGCGCCGGGATTCCCCCGGACAGCCTCGCGACCCTGCGGCAGGCGGAACTCCTCGACGAGACATACCGGTCCGCCTCGCGCGCGGAACCCGTCAGAACTGGATGAGAGGGAGACATTCGTGCAACGCCACATCGCTTTCTTCAACTTTCCGGCCGTGGGCCATGTCAACCCCACGATCGGTGTGGTCGAGGAACTGGTGAAACGGGGGCATCGCGTCACCTGCACCGTGACCGACCACTTCGCCCCCATCGTGAAGGCCGCCGGCGCCGAACCGGTCGGCTACGACTCGGTCTTCGGCGACTTCTACCGCGCCCCCCTGACCGCCGAGGAGAACGCCGGCGAGGGGCTGCGCTGCCTGGACGAGAGCACGTCCCTCGTGGAACAGGTCACGCCGTTCTACGAGGAGAACCGGCCGGATGTGATCGTCCACGACTTCATGGCGTGGGGCGCGCGGTTCCTCGCCGCCAAGCACGACATTCCGCTGATCCGTACCTATCCGGTGTTCGGGGCGAACGAGCACTTCTCGCTCCGGGAGAAGTTCCCGGTGGCGGAGCTGAGCGACCCGCGGATCATGGAGGCGGTGCAGAAGCTCGCGGGCGTGCTGCCCCGGTTCGGCCTGGCGCCCGACCCGATGGGCTTCCTCTCGCACATCGAGAAGCTCGGCCTCATCTTCCTCCCGCGCGAATTCCAGTACGCGGGCGAAACCTTCGACGAGCGGTTCGTCTTCACCGGCCCCTGCATCGCCGAACGCCCCTACCAGGGCACCTGGCAGCCGGCCTCGGCGGACCGGCCCGTGCTGCTGATCTCGCTCGGCACATCGGCCAGGGGCTGGCCCGAGTTCTTCACGACGGCCATCGAGGCCTTCGGCGACTCCGAGTGGGACGTCCTCATCACCGTCGGTGAGCACACCGACCCCGCCGGCCTGGGGCCGCTGCCCGCGAACGTCGACGTACGGCGGTACGCGCCGCAGCTCGACGTGCTGCGCCACGCCAAGCTGTTCATCACCCACGGCGGCATGAACAGCACCATGGAATCGCTGAACAACGGCGTGCCCATGGTGGTGGTGCCGCAGACGAGCGAGCAGCGGGCGAACGCGCAGCGCGTGGAGGAGCTGGGCCTCGGCCGCCGTCTGGCCAAGGAGGACGTGACGGTAGGGAGCCTGCGCGAGGCGGCGGACCAGGTCACGGGCGACGCGTCCGTGACCGACCGGGTGCGGGCCACACGGGAGCGCATGCGGTCCGTCGACGGTCCGGCCGTCGCGGCCGACGCCGTCGAGGCGTATCTGGCCGGACAGAGCTGAGCACCGCCCCCTCCGCGACGCCGACCCGTGTCGGCGTCGCGGAGGGGGCTCGCACCGGTCGCCGCCCCGGACAGGTCCGGGGCTGTCCGAACGACATCGCACATCGCAGTCGACCGGGCTTCCGGCCCCGGTCCGCGCCGTCCCGACGGCGCCACCCACTGAACGGGACGGTGACCCCACACCCATGGACCATCTGGCAGAACTCAAGGAATTCGCCCGCCTGCACGCCCGGGGCCAGGGCATGAAGGCCGAGCACGCCACGCGTGTCCTCGCCCGCATCACCAACGACACCACGGGGGACCCGGAATCCTGGGCCGCGGTCTGGACAGCCGAGGGCCGGGCCGCCGCGGGCCGCGGCGACCTCCTCGACGCGTGCCGGCACTACGCGCTCGCCCGTTTCCCGTACCACGGCGACGCCGATCGCCGGGACGCCCAGCGGCTCTGCGTCGACACCTTCGACCAGTGGCGCCGTGGCCAGGAGGGCATCCAGCGCCTGGAGTTCACCGACGCCGACGGTGCCGGCGGTACCGTCGCCTGCTGGGCCGCCGGTCTCGACAGGTCCCGCCCGCTGCTCGTCGTCATGGGCGGCATCGTCAGCGTCAAGGAACAGTGGGCGCCGCTGCTGCCCCTGCTGAGCAGACTCGGCTTCGCCGTCGTCGTCACGGAGCTGCCGGGTGTCGGCGAGAACACCGTGACCTACGGCCCCGACTCCTGGCGCACCCTCAGCCTCCTGCTCGACCGGCTCGCCGACCGCGCCCTGGTCGCCGACACCTCGATGCTCGCCCTCAGCTTCAGCGGCCACCTCGCCCTGGGCGCCGCCGCCGAGGACCCGCGGATCCGCCGCGTCCTCACCGTGGGCGCGCCCGTCGCCGGCTTCTTCACCGACGAGGCCTGGTGGCCCCGGGTGCCCGGCATCACGACCGACACCCTGCGCCGCCTCACCGGCAGCGAGGACCTGGCCGAACTCCGTGACCGGCTGGCCGGGTTCGCCCTCACACCGGAGCGGCTGCGGCAGGTGCGGATACCCGTGCGGTACGTCGCCAGCAGCCGCGACGAGATCATCCCGGACACCGATCAGACGCTGCTGCGCCGGACGCTCGACGACGTCCGGTTCAAGACGTTCGACGACGTGCACGGGTCGCCCGCCCACCTCGGCGCGACGCGCCGCTGGCTCTTCTCCCAGTTGCTGTGGCTGCGCTTCGCGCGCCGCCGCGCCCGGCCGACGCCCCGCGGCGCGGTCGGCGCGAGGCCCTCATGAGTGAGCCCGGGAACGACGAGGACACGACCTCCGGCACCGTGATCGGCACTGTGACCGGCACCGTGTGGCCGTGGAAGACACTGGCCTCGCTCGGTATCACCGAGAACGATCTGACGGGATTCCAGGAGTCCGTCCACGGCGCTCACGCGCGCGTGGGAGTCGCGTCAGGTCCGGCCATGGGGTGAGGGGAGGCGGTCGCCCGGTCACAGCTCCTCGGCGCGCAGCGCCAGGTCCTGGAGGATGTCCGCCGACGAGACGTCGGGGCCGCCCGCGTCGTGGACGCGGGCCAGGGTGACGAAGGCCAGCGTGAACGCGCCCACGAGCTGCTCCACCGCGCCGCCGACCTCGCGGCCGAGCAGCGTGCTCAGCTCCTCGGGGGTCGCGTCGGCCGGTACCTCGACGCGCGGCATCGTCTCGTTGAGCAGTTCGGTCACGACGCCCATCTCGGCGTCCATGTCCTGTTCCTGACCGGTGTCCTCCTCAAGTCGGCGCTGCCAGTCACCGGCCTGCGTCAGGATGCCGATCACGCGCTTCAGGACCTCGCTCTGCTCCATGCCGTGAGCATAGGCGGGCGGGCTGCGGCGTCTCGGTAGCAGCGCGGGCCGCGCGTCCCGGGGCCTGTCTTCGAACCGGCGTCCGGCTCACGACGCCCGGCACGCGCACCAGCCGCCGTGAGCCCCGCGCTTCGGGCGGACGGCGCCAGTTCGAGGACAGGACCTAGGCCGGGATCGGCGCGCCCGCTCCCGACACCCGTACGCGCGCGTCGCCCGGCCGCAGCTGGACCGTCAGGACGCCCGGCCGCCCCATGTCCGCGCCCTGGTGCAGTGTGAGCGTCGACTCCGCCGGGACGAGGCCGAGTTCACGGGCGTACGCCCCGAAAGCCGCCGCCGCCGCGCCAGTCGCCGGGTCCTCGACCACGCCGCCCACCGGGAACGGGTCGCGTACGTGGAAGACGTCGGCCGACTCGCGCCACACCAGTTGGACCGTGGTCAGCTCCAGCCGGTGCATCAGGGCTTCGAGGCGGGCGAAGTCGTAACTCAGGTCCGCCAGCCGGGCGCGGGTCGCCGCGCCGATGACGAGGTGGCGGGCGCCGCCGTAGGCGATACGGGGCGGCAGCGCCGGGTCCAGATCGGCGGCCGGCCAGTCGAGCGCGGCCAGCGCCTCCGTGAGGTCGGCCGCCGCGACGTCCTCGACGTGCGGCTCGACGCTCGTGAGCGTCGCCCGCAGATCGCCGGACCCCGTGGCGGCGACCGTCACCGGTACGGTCCCGGCGCGCGTCTCGAAGACCAGGTCGCCCGCCCCGATCCGCTCCGCCAGCGCGACCGCGGTGGCGACGGTGGCGTGGCCGCAGAACGGGACCTCCGCCTTCGGGCTGAAGTACCTGATGGTGAACGCCCGCCCCTGCTCGCCCGCGCCCTCCGGCGCCGCCGTCAGGAAGGCGGACTCGCTGTAGCCGAGGCCGGCGGCGATCGCGAGCATCGCGTCGTCCGTCAGCCCGGTCGCGTCGAGGACGACACCGGCGGGGTTGCCGCCGGCGGGATCGGTCGAGAAGGCCGTGTAGCGCAGGACTTCGCCGGTCAGGGTGGCGTCGGATTCGCTCATGCGCGTGCCAACCACGCGGCGCGGGCGTCCATTCCCGCCGGAACCACAGGCCCTGGGCCGTGTCCGCGAAGTCCCGTCCGGCCACGGCGCCCGGCACGCACGCTCGCCGCGTTGGCAGCGTTGTCGGAGTCGGCCGAGTACGGCCGGGCCATCCACAACGTCGATCCTCCGCCGTGCGACCGCACGCACCAACGCGACATCGGCCGCTCCGCGGCGGGCGTGAGCCCCGCCCTGCGGGCGGACGACGCCACTTCGCGGACACGGCCTAGCCCCGGCCGATGAACGGCATCGTCGTCGCCAGCACCGTCGCGAACTGGATGTTCGCCTCCAGCGGCAGCTCCGCCATGTGCAGCACCGTCGTCGCCACGTCCGCCGCGTCCATCACCGGCTCCACCGCCAGCTCGCCGTTGGCCTGCGGCACCCCGCGTGTCATGCGCTGCGTCATGTCCGTCGCCGCGTTGCCGATGTCGATCTGACCGCACGCGATGCGGTACGGACGGCCGTCCAGGGACAGCGACTTGGTGAGTCCGGTCAGCGCGTGCTTCGTCGCCGTGTACGCGACCGAGTCCGGGCGGGGCGCGTGCGCGGAGATCGAGCCGTTGTTGATGATCCGGCCGCCCTGCGGGTCCTGGTCCTTCATCAGCCGGTACGCCGCCTGCGCGCACAGGAACGAGCCCGTCAGGTTGGTGTCCACCACCTTGCGCCACGCCGAGTAGGGCAGTTCCTCCAGCGGTACGCCGCCGGGGCCGAACGTGCCCGCGTTGTTGAAGAGGAAGTCGATGCGGCCGTACCGCTCCCGTACCGTCTCGAACAGCGCGTCCACGTCCTCCGGCCGCGCCACGTCCGTCGGCACGCACCGCAGGTCCGCCCCGGAGTCCGCCGCCAGGGCCGCCGTCTCCGCCAGGCGCTCCGCCTTCCGTCCGGCGAGCACCACCGACCAGCCCGCCCCGGCCAGGGCGAGTGTGACGCCCCGTCCGATGCCCGAACCCGCTCCTGTCACCACAGCGATCTTCCGCACAGCAGTCATGGGCCCGCAGCGTACGGCAGGAGGACCGGCGCGAGTACGGACCCGGCGCACGGGGAACTCATCGGCCCGACATCCCGATGTTGTGTACCCGACAACGATCGGTCGTCGGGTCCGGCTGCACTTCCTATGACATCTGTCGTCAGGGGAGGGGCACCAACATGACACCCGTGCAGACGAGTTCATCCGCCACCACGCACTCGCCCGAACTCAGAGCCGCCGCCGCACACCTCGGCCGTCGCCGGTTCCTCACCGTCACCGGCGCCGCCGCCGCGCTCGCCTTCGCCGTCAACCTGCCCACGGCGGGCACCGCGAGCGCCGCCGAGCTGGACGGCGCGAAGATCAAGAGCGACCCCTTCACGCTCGGCGTCGGGTCCGGCGACCCGCACCCCGCGTCCGTACTGCTGTGGACCCGCCTCGCCCCGAGCCCTTACGAGAGCGACAGCGGTCTGCCCCGCGCCAGGGTCTCCGTACGCTGGGAGATCTCCCACGACGAGCGGTTCACCCGGATCGTCAGACGCGGAACCACCACCGCACACCCGGAGTTCGACCACAGCGTCCACGTCGAGGTCACCGGCCTGGACGCGGACCGCTTCTACTTCTACCGCTTCCGCGCCGGCACCTGGATCAGCCCCGTCGGCCGCACCCGCACCGCCCCGGCGCGCTCCGCGAACACCGGGGAGCTCAAGCTGGCCGCCGTCTCCTGCCAGGCGTACCACGACGGCTACTTCACCGCCTACAAGCACCTGGCCGCCGAAGACCTCGACGTGGTCATCCACCTCGGCGACTACCTCTACGAGTACGCGGTGACGGCGGTCGGCGGCGCCCGCAACTACACCGACCGGCGGCTGCCCGCCCACTACAACCGCGAGACGATCACGCTGGAGGACTACCGGCTGCGCTACGGCCTCTACAAGTCCGACCCGGACCTGATGGCCGCGCACGCCGCGCACCCCTTCATCGTCACGTGGGACGACCACGAGACCGAGAACAACTACGCCGGTGAGACGCCCGAGAACGACGTGCCGCCGGAGGAGTTCCTGCTGCGCAGGGCCGCCGCGTACCGCGCGTACTGGGAGAACCAGCCGCTGCGCACCCCGCAGCGGCCCGACGGCGCCGACATGCGGCTCTACCGCAGGCTGCACTTCGGGCGCCTCGCGCAGTTCGACATCCTCGACACCCGGCAGTACCGCTCCGACCAGGCGTACGGCGACGGCTGGCAGGTCCCCGGCCCGGAGTCCGAGGACCCGGCGCGCACCATGACCGGCGCCACGCAGGAGCGCTGGCTGCTGGACGGCTGGCAGCAGTCCCGCGCCACCTGGAACCTGCTGCCGCAGCAGGTCACCTTCGCCCAGCGCCGCGACGTGCCCCGGCCCGACTTCAAGCTGTCGATGGACGGCTGGGACGGCTACCCGGCCTCCCGCAAGCGGATCCTGGACGGCGCGGACGCGGCCGGCCTGGAGAACCTGATGGTGCTGACCGGTGACGTGCACGTCGGCTACGGCTTCGACCTGAAGGCCGACTTCGACGACCCCGCGTCCCGCACCGTCGGCACGGAGATCGTCGCCACCTCCATCGCCAGCGGGAAGGACGGCGCGGACAAGCCGTCCAACTGGACCAACCTCACCACCGCCAACCCGCACCTGAAGTTCTACAACGGGCGGCGCGGCTATGTGACCGTCACGCTCGGCACGCGGCAGGCGCGCGCCGACTTCAAGACGGTCTCCGCCGTCACGACGCCCGGCGCGCCCCTCTCGACGGCCGGGTCCTTCGTGACCGAGGCGGGCGACCCGGGCCTCAAGCCCGCCTAGAGAGCCGTCAGTTGTCCACCGGGTAGCGGACGCCGACGCGCTCACGTACCGCGTCGAGCGTCCGCATCACCGCCAGGCTGCCCGCCAGCGGCACCAGCGGCGACTCCTTCTCCCCGGCCCGCAGACACCGCGACACCTCGGCCGCCTCGTGCTGCATGCCCGTCAACGGGCTCTCCACCGTGTGCCGTTCGGGATCCCGCCCCTCCCGGTGCAGCACGAAGGCGTCCGGGTGGAAGAAGCCGCTCGGCAGCTCGATCCGGCCCGCCGTACCGGTCACCGTCGCAGTCGACGCCGTCCGCGCGGTCACCGAGCAGCTGAGCAGCGCCGTCGCCCCGGAGTCCCAGCCCAGCAGCATCCCCGTGTTGAGATCGACCCCCTCGGGCGACAGCAGCGCGTCCGCCTGTACGCGGTCGGGCTCGCCCAGGATCAGCTGCGCGAACGACACCGGGTAGACCCCGAGGTCCAGCAGCGCCCCGCCGCCGAGCGCCGGATCACGCAGCCGGTGCTCCGGAGCGAACGGACCCTGGAGCCCGAAGTCGGCCTGCACCGTCCGGACTTCGCCGATCGCGCCGTCCGCGATCAGCTCGGTCATGCGGCGGACGACCGGACTGCAGTACATCCACATGGCCTCCATCAGGAACAGACCCCGCTCGCCCGCGAGCGCCACCAGCTCACCGGCCTCGCGCGCGTTGAGCGTGAACGCCTTCTCGCACAGCACCGGCTTTCCGGCTTCGAGGGCGAGCCCCGCCGCCGCGCGGTGCGCGGAGTGCGGCGTCGCGACGTACACGATGTCCACGTCCGGATCGGCGACGAGCCCCGCCCAGTCGCCGTACGCCCGGGGGATGCCGAACCGGTCGGCGAACGCCTTCGCCGAGGGCTCGCTCCGCGAGGCCACGGCGACGACCTCGGCGCCCGCCATCGCCTGTACGTCCCCGGTGAACGTCGCCGCGATACCGCCCGTGGCCAGTACGCCCCACCGTGTCGTGCCGTCGCCGTCATGCACAGCCGTCATGTATGCCCCTTACACAAAAAACGTCACGACCAGTCCGCCTGAGCTGAGAGCATAGGGAGGGTTTCAACTACATGGAGATGCGAATGCCGGACGCCGGCCAGACCACACGAGCACGTAAAGGACATATACCCACCCCATCCACCGTGACGGAGACCGACACCGGCGTCGGCATCCCCGCCGCGCGACGCGCGGGCATCGTCGTCACCCTCGTCCTCGGCGGGCTCACCGCCCTGCCCCCGCTGTCGATGGACATGTACCTCCCGGCGCTGCCCGCCGTGACCCGCGCCCTCGGCTCCTCGGCCGCCACCGCGCAACTCACCCTCACCGCCTGTCTGATGGGCATGGCGCTCGGCCAGCTCGTCGTCGGACCGATGAGCGACAAGTGGGGACGGCGCAAGCCCCTGCTGCTGGGCATGGTCGTGTACGTCTTCGCCACCGCGATCTGCGCACTCGCCCCCAGCGTCGAACTGCTCATCGGCTTCCGACTCCTCCAGGGACTGGCCGGGGCGGCGGGCATCGTGATCGCCCGCGCCGTGGTGCGTGATCTGTACGACGGCGTCGAGATGGCCCGCTTCTTCTCCACCCTGATGCTGATCTCCGGTGTCGCACCGGTCATCGCCCCGGTGATCGGCGGCCAGGTGCTCCAATTCACCGACTGGCGCGGCATCTTCGTCGTCCTGACGGGTGTCGGCATCGCGCTGACGCTCGTCGTCGTGAAGTGGCTGCACGAGACACTGCCCAGTGAGAAGCGCCACAGCGGCGGTGTCGGCGAGGCGCTCGGCACGATGCGCGGGCTGCTCGCCGACCGCGTCTTCACCGGCTACACCCTGGCGGGCGGGCTCGCCTTCGCGGCCCTGTTCGCGTACATCGCGGCCTCGCCGTTCGTCGTGCAGGAGATCTACGGCGCCTCGCCGCAGATGTACAGCCTGCTGTTCGGCATCAACTCCATCGGCCTGATCACCGTCGGACAGATCAACGGCCGGCTGCTGGTCGGCCGGGTCAGCATGGACAAGGTGCTCGCCTTCGGCCTCGTCGTCATCACGCTCGCCGGTCTGGCCCTGCTGCTGATGACGAGCGGAGTGTTCGGGGAGCCGGGCCTCTTCGGGGTCGCGGCCGGGCTGTTCGTCCTGATGTCGGCGATGGGGCTCGCGATGCCCAACACCAACGCGCAGGCCCTGATGCGGACCCCGCACGCCGCCGGATCGGCCTCGGCCCTCATCGGTACGGCGTCGTTCCTGATCGGCGCCGTCGCGTCGCCGCTCGTGGGGATCGCCGGCGAGGCCACGGCGGTGCCGATGGCCGTCGTGCAGGTGGTGTGCGGAGTCGGGGCGCTGGTCAGCTTCCTGGCGCTGTGCCGCCCCTGGCAGGCGCAGCACCGGGCGGCGCAGCCGGCCGGGACGTGAACACGCGGTCCGTCCTCCCGAGTCCTTCCCGGGTCCGGGAGGACGGTCCGTCCGCTCAGTCCTCGACGCGCTGCACGTAGGCGATGAGGCGCTGCCGGTCGGCGCGGTCCGTCCAGCGGAACAGGCCCACCCCGTTCGCGTCCCCGCTCGGCAGCCGCACGTTCAGCGCCAGCGGTTCGGGCTCCCCGGTGGCCAGATTCACCTGTACGGGATCGCCGCCGCCGGCCAGGGCGTCCGTCACGGTACGGGCGCTCGTCGCCCCGTACGCCATCCCCGTGTCCGCCACCGACGTCAGCGTCAGCGGCCTGGTGCCGTCCGCCTCCTCGAAGCAGAACCCGGTCTTCTCGTCCAGGTCGAAGGCGAGCCTGCCGGCGATCAGGAAGCGGCCGTCGGGGGAGGAGACCAGCTGCGGCTGGGCGGCGGGGTTGATCGCGGGCTTACGGCACCGGACCTGCGCCACCTCCTTGCCGGTGTCCAGGGAGTGCACCACCCACAGGTCGTGCGTGGCGGCGTCCTTCGCGCCCTTCTTCTTCTGCCACTTGGCCAGAACATGCCCCGCCGACACGGACGCCGGCACCCCGGACTTGGGCTCGGTGCCCTTCGGCGCGACCTTCCGGCTGAACCAGCCGCCCCGTACCCAGAACTCCTTCGCCCCGCTCACCAGCAGCCCGTTCGCGGTCACCCCGCGCACCTCGGTCAGCTTCCGGCAGTTCGGGCAGTCCTTCGGATAGCCGAGCGAGCCGGGCGCCGTCCTGGACACCTCGCCGGTCGCCGGGTCGACCACCGCGCTGACGGCCTTGCCGTCGCTGATCAGGATGCCGGGGCCGGTGCTGCTGACGGTCGGCGCGTCCGCCCAGGGCACCTCGACCCGGCGCTGTTCGCCGGTGGCCGCGTCGTACACGTCGAGGGAGACGAGGGAGTCGGCAGACGCCAGCGCGTACTCGCCGAGCCGCCCGAACGACCAGGTCACGAAGTACTGCCGGTCGCCCTTGGTCACCGAGAGCAGCCGGGGGTAGCGGTCCACCGGCGCCAGGGGCCGCCACGCACGGCCCCACCAACCGGCCTTGCCGGTCTCGGCGTTCATGGTGCGCAGCTGGTACCGGCTGTCGTCGACCCGGGCCAGATACGCGACGAGACCCGTGGCGGAGGCGACCGCGTACTGCGGCGACACGTCCTGGATCTCCCAGCCGCGCCGGGTGTCGTAGCCCGCGGGGACGTTCAGCTGCGTCTCGGGACCGGTGCTGACCACCGGTTTCCGGGGCTTCGCGTCATCCTTCCCGGCCCCGCCGCAACTGGCGAGCACGAGCAGCATCACCAGGATGAACACCCCGGCGACGAGGGTGACGCGCACGATCTTCTGCCGCTTGGTCATCAAGGACATCGGCGTCAGACCGCGGGCACGGTAGAACGACAACTTGGTCTCCCCGTGAGCACGGTGTGGCGATGGGGCGGCAACGGCCGTCAGCGTAGCAACAGAGCCCGCGCCCGCCGCAGTCCGTTCAGCCCCGATTCCGTGCCCGGCAGCTGCCCGCGGCGCGCGGCACCGGCGGATTCCGGCCACACTCCGGGCGCCTACAATTTCGGCGGTGAACGCCTCCCTCCCCACCACCGAAGCCCTGCGCGCCGCGCTGGCCGGACTGCTCGACGGACTGCCGCCGAGCCAGGCCGCCCAGGCCGTCGAACGGCTGATCTCCAACTACCGGGGAACCACACCGACCGGTACACCGCTGCTGCGTGACCGCTCCGACGTCGCCGCCTACGCCGCGTACCGGATGCCGGCCACCTTCGAGGCCGTACGGTCCGCGCTCGACGCGCTCGCCGATGCCGCGCCGGGGTGGGCACCGGGCAGCCATGTGGACGTCGGCGGGGGGACCGGGGCGGCGGTCTGGGCGGCCGAGGCGATCTGGACGGGAGACGACGACGGGCGGGGACGCGCCACGAGCGTGCTGGACTGGGCCGAGCCCGCCCTCGCCCTCGGCCGCGAGCTGGCCGCCGGGTCGGGGCTGCCCGCGCTGCGGGACGCCGAGTGGCGCCGCACCAGGATCGGTACGGGGCTGAAGCTGCCCGAGTGCGACCTGGTCACCGTCTCGTACGTCCTGAACGAACTCAGCCCCGCGGACCGCGCCGCCCTCGTCGCCGAGGCGGGGCGCGCCGGACAGGCCGTCGTGATCGTCGAGCCGGGCACGCCCGACGGCTACGAGCGCGTCATCGCCGCCCGTGACCTGCTGATCGGGGCGGGCCTGCGGGTGGCCGCACCGTGCCCGCACAGCGACGCCTGCCCCATCGAACCCGGCACGGACTGGTGCCACTTCGCCGCCCGCGTCAGCCGGTCGTCGCTGCACCGGCAGGTGAAGGGGGGCTCGCTGGCGTACGAGGACGAGAAGTTCAGCTACGTGGCGGCCGTCCGCTTCGACGCGGAGCCGGTACGGGCGCGGGTGACCCGCAAGCCGCAGACCCGCAAGGGGCAGATGCTGCTCGACCTCTGTACGGAGACGGACGGGCTGCGGCGCGAGACGGTGAGCAAGCGGCACGGGCCGCTGTACCGGGCCGCGCGCGACGCGTCGTGGGGCGACGCCTGGCCGCCCCACGACACGTCCGGATCAGGCTGAGGCCGGGGCCTCGGCCGGGGCCGGAGCGGGAATCGAGGCCGGTGCCGGGGCCGAGGCCGCGAGCAGCAACTCCCGCCGTACGTCGAGCTCCTGCTCCTGCCGCAGCTCCTGCGTGCAGCACTTCACGCTGCCGCCGCCCTTGAGCAGCTCGCCCAGATCCACCGCGATCGGCTCGTAGCCCCGGTCCCTGAGCGGGGCGAAGAGACCGGCCGCCGCCTGCGGCAGCAGCACATGGCGGCCGTCGCTCACGGCGTTGAGCCCGAGCGCCGCCGCGTCCGGCTCCCCGGCGATGAGCGCGTCGGGGAAGAGCCGGGCGAGAACGGCCCGGCTGCCGGGCGAGAACGCGCCGGGGTAGTACATGACCTCGTCGGCCGCGTCGTCCAGGACACAGAGCGCCGTGTCGAGGTGGTAGTAGCGCGGATCGACCAGATCGAGTCCGATCACCGGCCGGCCGAAGAACTCCTGCGCCTCGTCGTGCGAGAGCGGACTGGACCGGAAGCCCCGCCCCGCCAGGATGTACGAGCCGGTGACGGCGAAGTCGCCCTCGCCCTCGTTGATGTGCGCCGGCTCATGGATGTCGGTGAAGCCGCGCGCGCGGAACCAGGCCAGATGCGCCTCGGCCTCCCGCGTACGCTCCGGGTGCGCGAAGCGCGCGCCGAGCACACGGCCGTCGATGACGGTGGCGCCGTTGGCCGCGTACACCATGTCGGGCAGGTCGGGGTGGGGTTCGAGCAGCGAGACGGTGTGGCCGAGAGCGCGGTAGCGGTCGCGGAGCACCTCCCACTGCGCGAGGGCCAGCGGCAGATCCACGGGTTTCGACGGATCCATCCACGGGTTGATCGAGTACGTCACTCTGAAATGCGCCGGTGGGCACATCAGATAGCGGCGGGGCGAAGCGTCACGAGGCAACGAGGGCTCCTCACGAACGAACGGGTCGCACGGGGTGTGTGCGTCGACCCATGGTCGGTCCTCGGGGGCCGTTCGCGCAGTGATCCGATCGGGTGGTTCATGAAACGGCATCGGATGGACATCATCGCGTCATCGACGCCGGGACATGGTTCGGAACCGGGTCTGGGCGAGACGATGCGTCTCGCCTCGCTGGTACTCTGTCGGCATGGCTGAAAGCAAGGCACCGGACTCCACCCGCCGCAGCGAGAAGTCACGCCGCGCCATCTACGCCGCCGCCCTGTCCCTGGTCGGCGAGAACGGCTACGCGAAGACGACGATCGAGGGCATCGCGGCCCGCGCGGGCGTCGGAAAGCAGACGATCTACCGTTGGTGGCCCTCGAAGGCCGCCGTACTCCTCGAAGCCTTCCTCGACCTGGGCGAACAGGCCGCCGAGGCGGCCGGCGGCGACGACGGCGTATACGAGATCCCGGACACCGGCGATCTCGCGGCGGACCTCAAGCTGGTGCTGCGCGCCACCGTCGACGAGCTGAACGACCCGACGTTCGAGGCGCCGACCCGCGCGCTCGCCGCCGAGGGCATCGTGGACGCGAAGATCGGCGCCGAGTACGCGGAGAAGCTGCTGGAGCCGCAGGCCGCGCTCTACGTACGGAGGCTGCGGGCCGCGCAGGAGGCCGGGGCCGTACGCGACGACATCGACCCGCGTACCGCTATGGAGCTGCTCACTGGCCCGATCGTGCACCGCTGGCTGCTGCGGACGCTGCCGCTCACGCACGCGTACGCGGACTCGCTGGTCGACTACGCGCTGAACGGCCTGGCGCCCCGGCCGCCGCGGCACTGAGTGCCGTACCGGGAACCCGCCCGGATCCGGAACCGGCGCGGCCCCGGTCCCGGCCGCTGAATGTGGCGAACACCACCGGCGCCCATCGCCCGCATCAGTGGTCTTTTTCGCGATATAGCCCGTGATGACGCCCGGTGATCGGCATCCGCCTCCCCACCCCGGTTGAGGAGTGCGGCCCCCCGAGGCGCAGGATGGTGCGAACATGGAAGAGTCCGAGAGGACCGATGCATGAGGTGAGGGGATAGATGGGCGACGATTTCGGCCGCTACCGCGGCACTGAGGGCAGGGTTTCCCAGTGGCTGCGCCGACTCGCCAGAAAGTCCGACGACGGCCGGGAAGCCGCGCCGGACGCCGACGCCCGACTGGCACTGCTCCTCGCGGTGGCCGCCGCCGGTATGCCCATCTCGCCCGCCGCGCATCCCATCGGCTACCGATGTTCGTGCGAACGCATCGGCTGTCCCACCCCCGCCCGGCATCCCGTCTCCTTCGCCTGGCAGACGCAGTCCACCACCGACGAGGCCCAGATCGAGCGCTGGGCCAGGAACCAGCCCGAGGCCAACTTCATCACGGCGACCGGACTGGTCCACGACGTCCTCGACGTCCCGCTGGAGGCCGGCGCCGGAGCACTGGAGCGACTGCTCGCCGCAGGCATCGACGTCGGCCCGGTGGCCGACTCCGGCGGCGACCGGATGCTCTTCTTCACCGCCACCCGCGGCACGCCCGAGGACGAGGACGAGTGGTGGCCCTGTGAACTGGACTGCCACCCCGAGACGATGGACGAGCACCCGGGCTTCCGCTGGCACTGCCGGGGCAGTTACGTCCTCGTACCGCCGGCCAGACTGCCCGGTGACCTGTCGATGACCTGGCTGCGCGGCCCCGAGCATCCGCTGCCCGACCCGCTGACGCTGCTGGAGTCGCTGACCGACGCGTGCGCGCGGTACGCGGGCGAGAACCGCGACCTGGATCCGCACCCGGTGGCCTGGCCGCTCGGCCGCTGACCGTACGGCGTCGCGCGGCGTACGGCGCCCCCGGGCGTCAAGTCCCCTGTCTGCGGGGGGTGTTCAGGAGCCTTCGGCCCCGATCACCCCTTGCAGTCTGCTCAGCACCTTGATCTGGTCCGCGTCGGCCCCGTCCGGCGCCAGCAGCGCCGCCTGGCTCGACACCCACTCCTTGGTGAGGGTGTTCTCCACCCGACCGGTCAACAGCGCCTTGACGTCGGCGCTCACCTTCGGCGTGTAGCCCGCGGCGGCCGTCTGCCGTTCGAAGTACTTGATCGCGAAGAAGACGAACGCGCCGCCGTCCTTCGTGGCGAGCGCGAGCGGCGCGAACTCCCCGTCGTCCAGGCGCTGATCGCTGTACTGGATGGTGAGACCGGGCAGTTTGGCGTTCTTCTCGCGGCTGCCCCGCCACTGGTCGGTGTGCGGTCCGCGCGCGAAGTGTTCCGGCTTCCCGTCCTTCAGGTACGAGACGTACTCGCCGCCCACCTCGCCGGGAGCCACCGCCGGTGACCCGCTGTCCGCCGGGGCCGGTACGACGTAACCGTCCTTGTCCGTCTTGAACTCGGGGATCTCGTCCGGCGAGAGGATCGCGAGATAGGCGACCTCCCACAACTGGTCGGCGCCGCCCCGTACGAAGACCAGGACCCAGCGGTTGTCGCCCGGGCCGTCGTCCTTGTCGCGGTTGCTGTCGGTGTCGGCGACGAACCAGCGCGGCCAGCCGGCCTTCTTGGGGATCAGGTACTTCGCGTCGGTCAACTCCAGCGGCTGGTGCTGGGCGTTGCCCTCCGGGTTCGTGACGCTCCTGGCCTTGAGACCGGCCTGGTTGATCGCGCCCAGCGCGCCGGTGACGCGGCCGGCGTCCAACTCCGGGTCGTACGCCTTGTCCGCCCTGTTGTACGCCTCGGTGAAATCCGCGAGTGCCTGGGCCGCCTCGGACTTCTTCGCGCCCGGCAGTACCGCCAGTTCACCGTGGACCGTCATACACCCACTCACGACCAGCGACATCACCGTCGCGGTCGCCAGCCCCGCCGCTGCCCGAATCGGCCTTCTCATCGGTCGCCTTCTGCTCCGTGTCCCCCGCTGACCGTCCGAACCCTACCGGTCCGCATCGGGATCACGAGCGGGGTCCCGGTGCGCGGGTGCGGGAAGACCTCGACGGGCTGCCGGTAGACCCGGCTGAGCAGTTCGCCGCCGAACACCTCGGCGGGCGGGCCGTCCGCCACGACCCGTCCCTCGTGCAGGACGGCGGCCCGGTCGGCGTGCGCGGCGGCGAGCCCGAGATCGTGCAGCACGACGACGACGGCGTCACCGGCCGTGGCGCGCGCCCGGCAGACACGCAGCACCAACTCCTGGTGGCGCAGGTCGAGTGCGGCGGTCGGCTCGTCGAGGAGGAGCAGCGGGGCGCGCTGGGCGAGGACCCGGGCGAGCGCGACGCGGGCGCGTTCGCCGCCGGACAGGGCGGAGAAGGGGCGGCGGGCGAACTCGGTGACCTCGGTCGCCGCCATCGCGTCGGCCACGGCCGCGTCGTCCTCGTCCGCCGCCGCCGTACCCGCCCAGGGGGCGCGGCCCATCCGGACGACCTCCTCGACCGGGAACGGGAAGGAGAGCGTGGCGGCCTGCGGCAACACGGCCCGGCGCAGGGCGAGTTCGGGCGCCGACCAGTCGTGGGCGGGGCGGTCGCCGATCTGTACGCGGCCGCTGGTGCCGGTGGTGTCCAGATCGGCGGCGAGCGCGGCGAGCAGCGTCGACTTGCCCGCCCCGTTGGGCCCGACGAGCACCAGGACCTCACCGGCGCGTACGACGAGGTCCACCCCGCCGCCGGGGCCGCCGGCCGGGCCACCGAGGACGTCGCGCCGCCCGAGCCGTACGCGCAGATCCCGCGCCTCGGCGACGACGTCCCCGGGGGCGACAGGCACGGGCAACTCCCGCCCCCGTACGGCGAACAGCCCCCGCAGCGCCCGGCCACGCGTGATGGTGCTCATGCCCAACCTCCTTGCCTGCGCCGCGTCCTGCGCAACAGCCAACTGTGCCTGCCCGGGGGACAACCCCCGGACCCCCGGCCGGGGGTGTCGCCCCTCATGCCCAACCCCCCTGCCTGCGCCGCGTCCTGCGCAACAGCCAGAAGAAGAAGGGACTGCCGAACAGTGCCGTCAGGACGCCCAGTGGCAACTCGGCCGGGGCCGCGACCGTGCGGGCCGCGAGGTCGCCCGCGACCAGCACCAGCGCGCCGCCGAGCGCGCTGCCCGGCACCAGGAAGCGGTGGCCGGGGCCGTTCGCCATCCGCAGCAGGTGCGGGACCAGCAGCCCGACGAAGGTGATGATTCCCGCCACCGCGACGGCGGCGGCCGTCAGCAGCGCGACGACCAGGACGAGGACGACCCGGAGCCGTTCGACGTCCACCCCCAGATGCCTGGCGGGCCGTTCGCCCAGCGCGAGGAGGTCCAACTTCCTTGCGTAGAAGGGCGCGACGGCCAGACCGAGGAGCGCGCACGGCAGGACGGCGAGCACCTTCGGCCAGGTCGCCTGGGCGAGCGAGCCGAGCTGCCAGAAGGTGATCTGGCTGATCTGCGCGTTGTCGGCGAAGAAGATGGACAGCCCGATGAGCGCGCCCGCGAAGGCGTTCACCGCGATGCCGGTGAGGATGAGCGTGACCACCTCCGTACGGCCGCCGGAGCGGGACATCGCGTACACCAGCAGCACGGTCAGCAGCCCGGAGACGAACGCGCAGACGGTGACGGTCCAGTTGCCGAGGAAGCTCAGGCCGAGCGCGATCGACGCGACGGCGCCGACCGCCGCGCCCGCCGAGATGCCGATGACCCCGGGCTCGGCGAGCGGATTGCCGAACACGCCCTGCATCAGGGCGCCCGCGCAGCCCAGCGAGGCGCCGACGAGCAACGCGAGGACGACGCGTGGCAGCCGGACGTTCCACAGCACGCTCTCGGGGACGCGGTCGAGCGCGGCGCCGCCGATCCCCAACCGGTGCTGGAGGGAGGAGAGGACGTCGCCGAGCGGGATGTCGTACGCGCCGAGCCCTGCGGACAGCAGGGCGAGCAGGAGCAGTGCGCCGAGCAGCGCGGCGGTCAACAGCCAGGTGGCGCCGCGTGGTTGAGATTCCCGCACGGGGGCGGTCGTTGTGGCTGTCATCTCACGCGCCGTCCGGGTAGAGCTGTTCGACGAGCGAGGCGAGCACCTGGTCCGTACGGGGCCCGTAGTTGAGCAGCACCCCGTCGTCCACGGAGACGAACCGGCGGTCGAGACCGGCGGGTGTCTCGGCGACGCCGGGGATCTTCACCAGCCCCTCGGCGCCGCCCACCGAGTCGAGTCCCTTGGTCATCAGGAGAATCGCGTCGGGCGCCGCCTTCGCCAGCGCCTCGCTGGTGATCGCGGTGAAGTCCTTGTCGAGCCCCGACTCCTTGCCCGCGTCGACCGCGCCGGCCGCCTCCAGCAGCGAACTCGCCCCGGAATCACGGCCGCCGAGCAGATAGACGGACGCGGAGCCACGCAGATAGAGGAAGGCGACACGCGGCTTCCCGCCGTCGCCGGCCGCGGGGATCCGCTTCTGTACGGCGGCGATCCGCTCGGCCGTACGCGTGCTCAGCTCCTTGCCCGCCGCGTCGACACCGAGCGCGTGGGCCACCGTCGTGATGCGGGTGCCGACATGGGCGAGGCTCTTCGCCGGTTCGACGACGAGGAGCGGGATGCCGGCGTCCCGTATCTGGTCGATGGCCTCCGCCGGTCCGGTGGTGGTCTCGGCGATGACGAGGGTCGGCCGCAGGGACAGGACGCTCTCGGCGGAGACGTCGTGCGCGCGGGTCACCACGGGGAGTTTCGCGGCCTGGTCGAAGGTCGCGGTGATGTCGCGGGCCACGACCCGCTTGCCGAGGCCGAGGGTGAAGACGATCTCGTTGAGCGATCCGGTCAGCGGGACGAGCCGGTCGGCGGAGGTGACGGTGACCTTCGTGCCGTCGGCGGAGTCCACGGTGACCGGCAGCACGGGCTCGGGGACGGTGGCCAGGGGCTCGACCCGGTCGGCGGCGGCCGTTGCCCCGCCCTTCTTCGTCTTCCCGCCGCCGTTGTCGCTGTCGCCGCCGCAGCCGGTGGCGAGCAGGGCGAGGGCGAGCACCGAGATGACCGCGCCCGCCAGGCGTTGAGTGCGCACGGAGTGCACCGTCCCGTCGTCGTGTGGAGCCTCGCCGGAGTCCCGTTGAGGCGCTCCCGGACGGAAGGGTTCCGAACCGGGCTGGAGATAGCTTAGGTTAGCCTTACCTTGCTTGCCAGGTCCGGGGTGTGTCTCTTCCGGGCTCTCTTCGGCGTGCCCGTGGCCGCCGACCTCACCCACGTGGGAGTGATCTCTGATGCTGTCGTCCAGACCGGTGCGAGCCCGCGCTCTCGCCGTCGCGCTGCTCGCCGCACTCCTCGGGGCCCTGCTCCCGACCGCCACGGCCCACGCCGCGAACCGCACCGTGCAGGGCGGCCGGCTCGACTGGGGGATCAAGTCCTCCTTCCAGAGCTATGTCACCGGCCCCGTCGCGGGCGGCAGTTGGAGCCTCAACGGGGGCGCGGCCACCGTGGGCGGCAGCCAGTTCCGGTTCCACTCGGCCTCGGGCACGTACGAGCCCGACAGCGGCGCGCTGCGCGCGGGATTCGGCGGCGGTGTCCGCTTCGTCGGCCACACCAAGTCCGACGGGTCGCACGAGCTGGACCTCACCATCAGCCGTCCCACGGTCCGTATCTCCGGCGGCGGGGGCACCCTGTACGCCGACATGACCAGCAAGGCCAAGGGGAGCGGCAAGGTCACCACCTCGTCCCAGGTGCCGCTCGCCACCCTCGATCTCGGCGGGATCGACATGAGGGGCGGCGGCAGCCCCGTCGCTCTCCACAACGTCCCGTCGACGCTCACCGCGCAGGGCGCCACCGCCTTCGCCGGGTACTACACGGCGGGCACACCGCTCGACCCGGTCAGCCTCTCCGTGGACGTGGCCGCCGCGCGGCAGTCGCCGGACAAGCCCGCGCCGAAGCCCGCCGACAAGGACAAGGACAAGGACAAGAGCGGGGAGAAGTCCGGCAAGGCCCAGGCCGAGGGCGCCCTGACGGACGCGGCCGTCGACTGGGGCGTACGCCGTACCTTCCGTGAGTACGTCACCGGCTCCATCGCCGAGGGCCGCTGGACGCTCGCCGACGGGGCGCAGGACGGCGGCGCGCTCTTCCGCTTCCCCGGCGGGAAGGGCACGTACGACGCGAAGAAGCAGACGCTCGACGCCGGCTTCGCGGGCAGCGTCCGCTTCACCGGAACCCAACTCGACCTGACACTGAGCGAGATCACCGTCCGGGTGACGGGCGGCAAGGGCACCCTGGCCGCCGACGTCGCGAGCAAGGGCCGGGCGCCGCGCGAGGCCGTCCCGCTGATCACCTTCGCCGCCGGGGACTTCGCACCGAGGAACGGCCTCGCCACGCTTACCGAGGCGCCCGCGACCCTCACCGAGGGCGGCGCCGAGACCTTCGGCTCGCTGTACAAGGCGGGCACCGCGATGGACCCCGTCTCGCTCAGTGTCAGGTCGAGTTGGGTTCCGGTGAAGCGGACGCTGCCCGCGAAGCCGGCGTCGAGCGTCTGCTTCTTCGCGTCGTACGTGCCCTTCCCGC
>NZ_MDCR01000063.1:0-147 GCF_001723055.1 Streptomyces niveus | reverse complement strand
CCCTCACCTACGCGGGCATCGGCGCGGGCGTGCTGCTCGCCGCCGCACTCGCGGTGTACGCCGCGGTCCGGCGCCGTCACCCGGCCACGGCGGCCGGTTCGGACTCGGCCCCCGACGAAACCTGACTCTTCCCTTCCCCCTCCCCAC
>NZ_MDCR01000062.1 GCF_001723055.1 Streptomyces niveus | reverse complement strand
GTACGGCGCTCAGGCACTCGTAAGGCCGGTACCCGATACCTGAAAGACCGGGTCAACGGCCAGCCGCTCTAGTGCCCTAACTCTCCGAAGAGGTCGACCGCCTTCCTGACATCCATCAGGGTGGGCGCCAAGGCGCTCACCGAGCCGATCGAGCCGACGATCAGCAGCAGCGAACGACGCATCCGCCCAATCTCCGGATCGCCTCCCGCCACCATCGCCGCCATCGCGGCCAGTTCTTCCTCCGCGATCCCTCTGTCTCTGAACTCACTGGGATACGCGGCGAGTTCCCGCCTGAGACGGGCCACGGCGTACCGCAGCCCGGTCAGTCCTGGATCCTCACTCCGCTCTGTCACTCGCGTATGCCCCACGCTCCGCAACAAAGTTCTTCCCCCTCGCACGCCATGGTGCATGTGCCTTCGGCATGGTGCTCGCCCCTCCGGCGCCTCCCTTTTTCACACGCCCGGCGCCGTGAGACGCGGGACAGTAAACGCCACCGGAGCGGCCGTGCGCCACCGGACGGACAATATTCAACTTGTTGAACCGACGTATCGCCAGGTGGGGGCCGCGCAACGATCTGACGCACCGTCCGACAGCACCTGGCGGGGAGGCGCAAAACGGCGCGTACGGGCGTGCGAGGGGGCGTGGGAGCGCGGGTGAGGTATGCAGAACCCATGGATGACAACGATCACGGAGAGTCGCCCGTCGTCGGACTGCTGCTCGCGGCCGGCGGCGGGCGGCGCCTCGGCGGGCGGCCGAAGGCGCTGCTGTCCCACCGGGGCCGCCCGCTGGTGGAACACGCCGCGCGGGCGCTGCGCGGGGGCGGCTGCGAGCGGGTGTTCGTGGTGCTCGGCGCCGCCGCCGACGAGGTGCGGGCGCGTGCCGTACTGCCGGGCTGCGTACTGGTCGACAACCCGCGGTGGGCGTCCGGCATGGGCTCGTCGCTACGGGCCGGGCTGGCCTCGCTGACAACCGGCCCGGCGTACGGGGCGGCCCTGGGCCCGGCGTACGGCGCGGCGCTGGTGATGCTGGTGGACCAGCCGGGGATCGGCCCGGCGGCGGTGGCACGGGTACGTACCGCGTACCGCTCCCCCGGCACGCTCGCCGCGGCCTCCTACGGAGGCGAGCGCGGCCATCCCGTGCTGTTCGGCGCGGACCACTGGGCCGGGATCGCGGCGGATGCGACGGGCGATCAGGGGGCACGCGGCTATCTGAGGTCCCACGCGCGGGACATCGCTCTCGTCGAGTGCGGGGATGTCGCGGAGCCGTACGACATCGACACGGAGGAGGATCTGTCGCACCTTGAGTGAGGACGGTGGCACTGAGCGACATGGTCTGTCGACCCGGAGAATCTCGACGTCAACAAACCATTGAACTTCCACCATGAGGAAACTACTATCCACAGGTCAGAAGCGCCCGACCCCCCGGAAGGCGCCCGCGACCACAGTCCGGCGTCCCGGCACCCAGTGCCCCGGACGCCGATCCGGCGGTCGCCGAGGGCCGCCCGTCGAAGGAGTGACAGCTCATGTCCGCACCAGCGCCGTCCCCGCTGGCCGTCGTCGATGCCGAGACGCTGCCCCGGCAGGACGAGGTCCTCAGCCCACCGGCCCTCGCCTTCGTGGCCGAGCTGCACCGCCGATTCACGCCCCGGCGCGACGAGTTGCTGGCCCGCAGGGGCGAGCGGCGCGCGGAGATCGCGCGTACGTCGACGCTGGACTTCCGGCCGGAGACCGCCGCCGTACGCGAGGACGACTCCTGGCGCGTCGCGCCGTCCCCGGCCGCGCTGAACGACCGCCGGGTGGAGATCACCGGACCGACCGACCGGAAGATGACGATCAACGCGCTCAATTCCGGCGCCAAGATCTGGCTCGCGGACTTCGAGGACGCCTCCGCTCCCACCTGGGAGAACGTCATCAACGGCCAGCTCAACCTGCGGGACGCCTACGCGGGGAAGGTCGACTTCACCGACCCGGTGTCCGGCAAGTCGTACGCGCTGAAGGCCGCCGGTGAACTCGCTACGGTCGTCATGCGCCCGCGCGGCTGGCATCTGGACGAGCGGCACCTCCAGTTCGAGGGCCGCGCGGTCCCCGGCGCGCTCGTCGACTTCGGGCTGTACTTCTTCCACAACGCCCAGCGGCTCATCGAGCTGGGCAAGGGCCCGTACTTCTATCTGCCGAAGACCGAGTCGTATCTCGAAGCGCGGCTGTGGAACGAGGTGTTCGTCTTCGCGCAGGAGTACGTGGGCATCCCGCAGGGCACCGTCCGGGCGACCGTACTGATCGAGACGATCACCGCGGCGTACGAGATGGACGAGATCCTGTACGAACTCCGCGACCACGCCTCCGGATTGAACGCCGGCCGCTGGGACTATCTCTTCTCGATCGTCAAGAACTTCCGTGACGGCGGGCCCAAGTTCGTGCTGCCGGACCGCAACGCGGTCACGATGACGGCCCCGTTCATGCGCGCGTACACCGAACTCCTCGTCCGCACCTGCCACAAGCGCGGCGCGCACGCCATCGGCGGCATGGCGGCCTTCATCCCCTCCCGGCGCGACCCCGAGGTCAACAAGGTCGCCTTCGCCAAGGTCAAGGACGACAAGGACCGCGAGGCCGCGGACGGCTTCGACGGCTCCTGGGTCGCCCATCCCGACCTGGTGCCGATCGCGATGGCCTCCTTCGACGCGGTCCTCGGCGAGCGGCCCAACCAGAAGGACCGCCTGCGCGAGGACGTCTCGGTGACGGCACCGGAACTGATCGCGATCGACTCGCTCGACGCGAAGCCCACCTACCAGGGCCTGGTCGGCGCGGTCCAGGTCGGCATCCGCTACATCGAGGCGTGGCTGCGCGGCCTGGGCGCGGTCGCCATCTTCAACCTGATGGAGGACGCGGCGACGGCGGAGATCTCCCGCTCCCAGATCTGGCAGTGGATCAACGCGGGGGTGGTCTTCGAGAACGGCGAGACGGCCACCGCCGACCTGGTGCGCGGCATCGCGGCGGAGGAACTGACCGCGATCCGCACGGAGATCGGCGACGAGGCGTTCACGAACGGCGCCTGGCAGCAGGCCCACGACCTGCTGCTGACGGTGGCCCTGGACGAGAGCTACGAGGACTTCCTGACGCTCCCGGCATACGAACAACTCCGGGGCTGACAACCTCGGTTGCACGACGGCCCCGGCCCCCGGCGCGTCGACGCGCCGGGGAACGCGGCCGGGCAGCGGGGCTCTTGTGAGAGCGCTCTCAGGTGGATCAGAATCGGCGTATGGCCTTCATACGCTCCTACCGTCCCGGTGACCGCGCCGCGGTGTTCGACATCTGTGTGCGGACCGCCGACGCCGGCGGGGACTCGCGGCATCTGTACCCGGACAGCGAGCTGGTGCCGAGTGTCTTCGCCGCGCCGTATCTGGAGTTGGAGCCGGAGTTGGCCTTCGTGCTTGACGACGGGGAGGGGCGGGCCGTCGGGTACGTCCTGGGGGTCGAGGACACGCCGCGGTTCGTGAAGGCCTTCCGGCGGGACTGGCTGCCCGTCGTGGAAGGGCGGTATCCGGCGCCGGACGGGGACGTTGAGGGGCGTAGCCCGAGTGATGTCATGGCGGCCCTGCTGCACGATCCCGAGCGGATGGTGCTGCCCGAACTCGCCGGTCATCCAGCGCACTTGCACATCGACCTGTTGCCGGCGTGGCAGGGGCGTGGGTACGGCAGGGAGCTGATCCGCACGCTTCTCGCCGCACTGCGCGGCAAGGGGGTGAGCGGCGTGCATCTGTCGATGCTGACCGCGAACACCGGGGCGCGGGCCTTCTACGACCGGGTGGGGTTCCACGAGATCGCCGTGCCGGGGGCGGACGCGGACGACGTGACGTATCTGGGGCGGCGTACGACGCCCTGAGGGCTCACCCGACGTCCGCCCCCGCCTCCCATTTCTCGGCGGGGAACGCGCACGGCGCCTTGGCGTCCTTGGCGGGGAGCAGACGGACCTGGGAGGCGGGGACCTTGAAGGCCGCTTCGGTGTCCTCGTGCCACAGGGCCACCTCTCCGTCGGCGACGCCGAACGACAGGAGGGGGCGGGCCGGGTCGAGTTCGCCGTCCTGGACGTTCAACTCGGCCCTGGGGACGGTCGGTTCGACGCAGGTCCAGGCCGGTTCGACGCCGAAGTAGGACGGTGGCGCGGTACGGTCCCCGGCCGCCGCCCTCACCTCCTTGACGGCGGTGTCGGCGGAGCTCAGCGCGAGCAGGAGCACCTGGGTGACGACCAGGATCTGCGCGAGCACGTACAGCGGGGCGTTGAGCTGCTCGCCGGGCCGCAGATAGGTGACATGGAGGTGCTTGGCTATGCCCCAGAGGGCGGGCACGACCAGCGCCACACTCAGGAAGCTCAGCACCTTCAGCGCGGACAGCGCCTGCCAGATACCGGGGACGTCCAAGTCTCCTGGGGACAGGTCCAGTTCGGTCGCGTAGATCGCGTGCAGCACCGATCCCGACGCCACGACGAACGACGCGAGCACGGTGAACGCCATGGGCGCCGCCCAGGCCAGCCACTCGCCCCAGGTCCACTGCCGCACCAGCAGCCACACACCGGCGACGGTGGTCAGCACCGCCGCGAGCATCAGCATCTGCCACGGGGTCCACCCGTCGCCGCTCGTCCCGGGACCCAGGGCGAGCGCGAGGAGCATGCCCGCCACCGCGCAGGTGACGAAGACGCTGAGCGCACGCCCGCCGGACAGGAACATCCGGCTGCCCACGCGTACGGCCACGGCGAAGCACGCGGCGGCGACGACCGCCCACAGCCAGAGGCGGCCACCGGACTGCTGCCGCGCGACCACCGCGCAGAACGCCATCGCCGCGAGCCAGCCGAAGAGCCGGTACATCCACCGCTGACGGTCCTCCTCGCGGCGCGTGACGATATGGGCGCGTTCCTTGCCGTGCAGCGCGCGGACGTCGGTGCCGGTGCCGGCCGGGGCGCCGCCGCCGGGAAGCGTCATCCGGGAGAGGCGTCTGGCCTCCGACGCCGTGCCGGTGACGAGCATGCCCGTGTCGTGGTGTCCCCGCCGCTCCGTGTACCGGGCGCGCGCCAGGGTCAGTCGGCGGTGGAGCCGACCGGCGAC
>NZ_MDCR01000061.1 GCF_001723055.1 Streptomyces niveus | reverse complement strand
GCTGCACACGCTCGGCGCCGAGGTCACGCTCGTCGCCCCGCCGACCCTGGTGCCGATCGGCGTCGAGGAGTGGCCGTGCGAGGTGTCGTACGACCTCGACCGGGTGCTCCCCAAGTCCGACGCCGTGATGATGCTGCGGGTCCAGCGCGAGCGGATGAACGCCGCCTTCTTCCCCACCGAGCGCGAGTACTCACGGCGCTACGGGCTCGACGGCGAGCGGATGGCCCGGATGCCCGACAACTCGATCGTCATGCACCCCGGCCCGATGAACCGGGGCATGGAGATCACCGCCGAGGTCGCCGACTCCGACCGCTGCACGGCCGTCGAGCAGGTCGCCAACGGCGTCTCGACGCGGATGGCCGTGCTGTATCTGCTACTTGGCGGCAACGAGCCCGCCGTCACCCATTCCCGCGCGACGTCCGCCACCGAGGAGAGCAAGTAACCATGAGCAAGATCCTGATCCGTGGCGCCAAGGTGCTCGGCGGCGAAGTGCGCGACGTACTCATCGACGGCACGGTCATCGAGCGCGTGGACACGGACATCGACGCGGGCGACGCCACCGTCGTGGCGGCCGAGGGGCAGATCCTACTGCCCGGCCTGGTCGACCTGCACACCCATCTGCGCGAGCCCGGCCGCGAGGACTCCGAGACCGTCCTCACCGGCACCAGGGCCGCCGCGATCGGCGGCTTCACCGCCGTGCACGCCATGGCCAACACCTTCCCCGTCGCCGACACCGCCGGCGTCGTCGAGCAGGTCTGGCGGCTCGGCCGCGAGTCCGGCTACTGCGACGTGCAGCCCGTCGGCGCCGTCACCGTCGGCCTGGAGGGCAAGCAGCTCGCCGAACTCGGCGCCATGCACGACTCGGCCGCCGGGGTGCGGGTCTTCTCCGACGACGGCAAGTGCGTGGACGACGCGGTGATCATGCGCCGGGCACTGGAGTACGTGAAGGCGTTCGACGGAGTCGTCGCCCAGCACGCCCAGGAGCCCCGGCTCACCGAGGGCGCCCAGATGAACGAGGGCATCGTCTCCTCCGAACTCGGCCTCGGCGGCTGGCCCGCCGTCGCCGAGGAGTCGATCATCGCCCGCGACGTGCTGCTCGCCGCGCACGTCGGCTCCCGCGTGCACATCTGCCATCTCTCCACGGCCGGTTCGGTCGAGATCGTCCGCTGGGCCAAGTCCAAGGGCTGGAACGTCACCGCCGAGGTCACGCCGCACCACCTGCTGCTGACGGACGAGCTCGTACGGACGTACGACCCCGTCTACAAGGTGAACCCGCCGCTGCGTACCGAGGCCGACGTCCTGGCGCTGCGCGAGGCCCTGGCGGACGGCACGATCGACTGCGTCGCCACCGACCACGCCCCGCACCCGCACGAGGACAAGGACTGCGAGTGGGCGGCGGCCGCCATGGGCATGGTCGGCCTGGAGACCGCGCTGTCCGTCGTCCAGCAGACGATGGTCGACACCGGTCTCATCGACTGGGCGGGCGTCGCCGACCGGATGTCGGTGCGGCCCGCGCAGATCGGCCGTCTCGCCGGTCACGGGCGTCCCGTCTCGGCAGGTGAGCCCGCCAACCTCACGCTCGTCGATCCCGCTTACCGTGGAGTGGTGGACCCCGCGGGCTTCGCCTCCCGCAGCCGTAACACCCCCTACCAGGGCCGTGAGCTGCCGGGACGCGTCACACACACCTTCCTGCGGGGCCGTGCCACGGTCGTCGACGGGAATCTGGCGTGAGCGCTGTACTGATCAATCTGGCCGCCGAACAGAAGTCGGCGGATGTGACCGACTGGGCCGCCCGTATCGGCTGGGTGGTGGGTCTGCTCCTGTTCATCGCCCTCGTGTACTGGCTGATGCGCCAGGGCTGGAAGTGGCGCGGGAGCCTCCAGTCGGACCTGCCCGAGCTGCCCCAGGTGCCGGAAGTCACGGGAGAGGCGACGCTGCGGCTCAGCGGTCGCTACCACGGCTCCACCACCGCCGGTCAGTGGCTGGACCGCATCGTCGCCCACGGACTCGGCGTCCGCAGCCGGGTGGAGCTGACGCTCACCGACGCGGGCGTGGACGTCGTACGCCCCGGAGCCACAGACTTCTTCGTCCCGGCCGGCCAACTGCGCGCCGCCCGGCTCGACAAGGGCATCGCCGGCAAGGTCCTCGCCGAGGGCGGACTGCTGATCCTCACCTGGCAGCACGGCGACCGGCTGCTCGACTCCGGGTTCCGCTCCGACCGCGCGGCCGAGCACACGGCCTGGGTCGACGCGGTCAACCTCATGAACCAGTCCATCACGACGAATCAGACACCGACCACGAACGCGTCGACCACGCCGACCGACGACGCGCCCTTCACGACGGAAGGCACCGCACGATGACCCTCTCCACCCGGGGAGCCGCCCAGGCTCCCGCCGTACTCGTCCTGGAGGACGGCCGCAGCTTCCGCGGCCGTGCCTACGGGGCCGTGGGGGAGACCTTCGGCGAGGCGGTGTTCTCCACCGGCATGACCGGCTACCAGGAAACCCTCACCGACCCCTCGTACCACCGCCAGGTCGTCGTCATGACCGCCCCGCACATCGGCAACACCGGCGTCAACGACGAGGACGACGAGTCCGGCCGGATCTGGGTCGCCGGCTATGTCGTACGCGACCCCGCCCGCGTCCCGTCCAACTGGCGCTCCCGGCGCTCCCTGGACGAGGAACTGACGCGGCAGGGCATCGTCGGCATCAGCGGCGTCGACACCCGCGCGCTCACCCGCCATCTGCGCGAGCGCGGTGCGATGCGCGTCGGCATCTTCTCCGGCGACTCCCTCCCCGGCGGCCTCCTCACCGACGACGCGACGCTGACCGCGCGCGTGAAGGAGGCGCCCCGGATGAAGGGCGCCAACCTCTCCGCGGAGGTCGCCACCACCGAGACGTACGTCGTCCCGGCCGTCGGCACCAAGCGGTTCACCGTCGCCGCCATCGACCTCGGCATCAAGGGCATGACCCCGCGGCGGATGGCCGAGCGCGGCATCGAGGTGCACGTCCTGCCCGCCACCGCCACCGTCGACGACGTGTACGCGGTCGCGCCCGACGGCGTGTTCCTCTCCAACGGGCCCGGCGACCCCGCCACCGCCGACCTCACGGTCGTCAAGGGCGTGCTGGAGCGCGGCACACCGCTCTTCGGCATCTGCTTCGGCAACCAACTCCTCGGCCGGGCACTGGGGTTCGGGACGTACAAGCTCAAGTACGGCCATCGCGGCATCAACCAGCCCGTGCAGGATCGTTCCACCGGCAAGGTCGAAGTCACAGCCCACAACCACGGGTTCGCGGTCGACGCCCCGCTCGACCAGATCTCCGACACCCCCTACGGCCGCGCCGAGGTCTCCCACGTCTGTCTCAACGACAACGTGGTCGAAGGGCTCAGGCTGCTCGACCGGCCGGTCTTCAGCGTCCAGTACCACCCCGAGGCGGCTGCCGGCCCGCACGACGCCGCGTACCTCTTCGACCGCTTCACATCCCTGATGGAGGGCCAGCGTGCCTAAGCGCTCCGATATCCGGTCCGTCCTGGTCATCGGCTCGGGTCCGATCGTCATCGGCCAGGCGGCCGAGTTCGACTACTCGGGCACCCAGGCCTGCCGCGTCCTCAAGGCCGAGGGCCTGCGCGTCATCCTCGTCAACTCCAACCCGGCCACGATCATGACCGACCCGGAGATCGCCGACGCCACGTACGTCGAGCCGATCACCCCCGAGTTCGTCGAGAAGATCATCGCCAAGGAGCGCCCCGACGCGCTGCTGCCCACCCTCGGCGGCCAGACCGCCCTCAACACCGCCATCTCCATGCACGAGAACGGTGTCCTGGAGAAGTACGGCGTCGAGCTGATCGGCGCCAACGTCGAAGCCATCCACAAGGGCGAGGACCGCGACCTCTTCAAGGGCGTCGTCGAAGCCGTCAAGGCGAAGATCGGATACGGCGAGTCCGCCCGCTCCGTCATCTGCCACTCGATGGACGACATCCTGGCCGGCGTCGAGGAACTGGGCGGCTACCCCGTCGTCGTACGCCCCTCCTTCACCATGGGCGGCGCCGGCTCCGGCTTCGCCCACGACGAGGACGAGCTGCGCCGTATCGCGGGACAGGGCCTGATGCTCTCGCCGACCACCGAGGTGCTCCTGGAGGAGTCCATCCTCGGCTGGAAGGAGTACGAACTGGAGCTGATGCGCGACCGGAACGACAACGTCGTGGTCGTCTGCTCCATCGAGAACTTCGACCCGATGGGCGTCCACACCGGCGACTCCATCACCGTCGCGCCCGCGATGACCCTCACCGACCGCGAGTACCAGCGGCTGCGCGACATCGGCATCGCGATCATCCGCGAGGTCGGCGTCGACACCGGCGGCTGCAACATCCAGTTCGCCGTCGACCCCGTCGACGGCCGGATCATCGTCATCGAGATGAACCCCCGCGTCTCACGGTCCTCCGCGCTCGCCTCCAAGGCCACCGGCTTCCCGATCGCCAAGATCGCCGCGCGCCTCGCCGTCGGGTACACGCTGGACGAGATCCCCAACGACATCACCGAGAAGACCCCCGCGTCCTTCGAACCGACCCTCGACTACGTCGTGGTGAAGGTCCCGCGCTTCGCCTTCGAGAAGTTCCCCGCCGCCGACGCCACCCTCACCACCACCATGAAGTCGGTGGGCGAGGCCATGGCCATCGGCCGCAACTTCACCGAGGCGCTCCAGAAGGCCCTGCGCTCGCTGGAGAAGAAGGGCAGCCAGTTCGCCTTCACCGGCGACCCGGTCGGCCTCGGTACCAAGGCCGAGCTGCTGGAGCGGGCGAAGGTCCCCACCGACGGCCGGATCAACACCGTCATGGAGGCGATCCGCGCCGGGGCGAGCCAGGAGGAGGTCTTCGACGCGACGAAGATCGACCCGTGGTTCGTCGACCAGCTCTTCCTCATCAAGGAGTACGCGGACGAGCTCGCCGCCGCGGAGAAGCTCGACCCCGAACTGCTCGCCGCCGCGAAGCGGCACGGCTTCTCCGACGCACAGATCGCCGGGATCCGGGGGCTGCGCGAGGACGTCGTACGCGAGGTACGGCACGCGCTGGGCGTGCGCCCCGTCTACAAGACGGTCGACACCTGCGCCGCCGAGTTCGCCGCGAAGACCCCGTACTTCTACTCCTCCTACGACGAGGAGAGCGAGGTCGCGCCGCGCGAGAAGCCCGCCGTGATCATCCTCGGCTCCGGCCCCAACCGCATCGGCCAGGGCATCGAGTTCGACTACTCCTGCGTGCACGCCTCCTTCGCGCTGAGCGACGCCGGGTACGAGACCGTGATGGTCAACTGCAACCCCGAGACCGTCTCCACCGACTACGACACCTCCGACCGGCTCTACTTCGAGCCGCTCACCCTGGAGGACGTCCTGGAGATCGTCCACGCGGAGACCCTGGCCGGGCCCGTCGCGGGCGTCATCGTCCAGCTCGGCGGCCAGACACCGCTCGGCCTCGCCCAGGCGCTCAAGGACAACGGCGTCCCCGTCGTCGGCACGCCCCCTGAGGCCATCCACGCCGCCGAGGACCGCGGCGCCTTCGGCCGGGTCCTCGCCGAGGCCGGACTGCCCGCGCCCAAGCACGGCACGGCCACCACGTTCGACGAGGCCAAGGCCATCGCCGACGAGATCGGCTACCCGGTGCTGGTCCGCCCCAGTTACGTACTCGGCGGGCGCGGCATGGAGATCGTGTACGACGAGATCCGCCTCTCCTCGTACATCGCCGAGTCCACCGAGATCAGCCCCACCCGCCCCGTCCTGGTGGACCGCTTTCTCGACGACGCCATCGAGATCGACGTCGACGCGCTCTACGACGGCACCGAGCTGTACCTGGGCGGCGTCATGGAGCACATCGAGGAGGCCGGCATCCACTCCGGCGACTCGGCGTGCGCCCTGCCCCCGATCACCCTCGGCGGCTTCGACATCAAGCGGCTGCGCGCCTCCACCGAGGCCATCGCGCGCGGAGTCGGCGTCCGCGGTCTGATCAACATCCAGTTCGCGCTGGCCGGGGACATCCTCTACGTCCTGGAGGCCAACCCGCGCGCCTCGCGCACCGTGCCCTTCACCTCCAAGGCCACCGCCGTACCGCTGGCCAAGGCCGCGGCCCGGATCTCGCTCGGCGCCACCGTCGCCGACCTCCGTACGGAGGGCCTGCTGCCCGCCGGCGGCGACGGCGGGACCCTCCCCATGGACGCACCGATCTCCGTCAAGGAGGCCGTCATGCCGTGGTCGCGCTTCCGCGACATCCACGGACGCGGCGTCGACACCGTCCTCGGCCCGGAGATGCGCTCCACCGGCGAGGTCATGGGCATCGACTCCGTCTTCGGCACGGCGTACGCCAAGTCACAGGCAGGGGCGTACGGTCCGCTTCCCACGAAGGGCCGCGCGTTCATCTCCGTCGCCAACCGCGACAAGCGCTCGATGATCTTCCCCGCGCGTGAACTCGTCGCGCACGGCTTCGAACTGCTCGCCACCTCCGGCACCGCCGAGGTCCTGCGGCGCAACGGCATCAACGCCCGCATCGTGCGCAAGCAGTTCGAGGGCGCGGGCCCCAACGGCGAGAAGACCATCGTCCAGCTCATCCACGACGGCGAGGTCGACCTCATCGTCAACACCCCGTACGGCACCGGCGGCCGGCTCGACGGCTACGAGATCCGCACCGCCGCCGTGGCGCGCGGCGTCCCCTGTCTGACGACGGTGCAGGCGCTCGCCGCCGCCGTCCAGGGCATCGACGCCCTCAACCACGGTGACGTCGGCGTCCGTTCCCTCCAGGAACACGCCCAGCACCTCATCGCCGCCCGCGAGGACTAGGAGGAGCCTGCTCACATGTACCGACTCTTCTTCCGGCTCTTCTTCCGACGGATGGACCCGGAGCAGGCCCACCAGCTGGCCTTCCGCTGGATCCGGTTCGTCGTCGGCGTCCCCGTGCTGCGCACCTTCGTCGCGGCGGCGCTCGCGCCCCGCTACAAGGAACTGCGCACCGAGGCCCTCGGGCTGCGGATGCACGGCCCGTTCGGGCTCGCCGCCGGCTTCGACAAGAACGCCGTCGCCGTCGACGCCATGACCATGCTCGGCTTCGACCATGTCGAGATCGGCACCGTCACCGGGCAGCCGCAGCCGGGCAACCCCCGGCAGCGGCTGTTCCGGCTGCCCGCCGACCGGGCGCTGATCAACCGCATGGGCTTCAACAACGACGGGTCGGCCACCGTCGCCCTGCGACTCGCCACCCGCCGGCCCGTCTTCCGTACGACGGTCGGCGTCAACATCGGCAAGACCAAGGCCGTGGCGGACGACGCGGCGATCGGCGACTACGTGACGTCGACCGAACGCCTGGCCGCGTACGCCGACTACCTCGTGGTGAACGTCTCGTCGCCCAACACCCCCGGCCTGCGCGACCTCCAGGCCGTCGACCAGCTGCGCCCGCTGCTGACCGCCGTACGCGAGGCCGCCGACCGCGTCGTCACGGGGCGGCGGGTCCCGCTGCTGGTCAAGATCGCGCCCGACCTCGCCGACGAGGACATCGACGCGGTCGCCGACCTGGCCGTGGAGCTGGGCCTGGACGGCATCATCGCCACCAACACCACCGTCGCGCGCCACGGCCTCGGCCTGAAGACGGCCCCGTCCCTGCTCGCCGAGGCCGGCGGACTGTCCGGGGCGCCCCTCAAGGCCCGCTCGCTGGAGGTCCTGAGGCGCCTGTACGGCCGTGTGGGCGACCGGATCACGCTGGTCGGCGTGGGAGGCATCGAGAACGCCGAGGACGCCTGGCAGCGGATCCTGGCGGGCGCGACGCTCGTCCAGGGCTACAGCGCCTTCATCTACCAGGGCCCGTTCTGGAGCCGCGGCATCCACAAGGGGCTCGCCGCCCGGCTGGCCACCAGCGAGTACGCCACACTCGCCGACGCCGTCGGCGCCGACACCAGGAAGGTGCCCGCATGAGCACGGCCACGGAGCCCGAGGCGTTCGGGGCCCGGCTGCGCCGCGCCATGGACACCCGGGGGCCGCTCTGCGTGGGCATCGACCCGCACAGCTCGCTCCTGAGCGCCTGGGGCCTGAGCGACGACGTCGCGGGCCTGACGGCCTTCACACGGACGGTCGTCGAGGCGCTGGCCGACCGCGTCGCCGTACTGAAGCCGCAGTCGGCGTTCTTCGAGCGGTTCGGCTCGCGCGGTGTCGCCGTCCTGGAGAAGGCGGTCGCCGAGGCGCGGGCCGCCGGCGCGCTCGTGCTGATGGACGCCAAGCGCGGCGACATCGGCTCCACCATGGCCGCGTACGCCCAGACGTACCTCGACAAGGACAGCCCGCTCTTCTCGGACGCCCTCACGGTCTCGCCGTACCTCGGCTTCGGCTCGCTGCGGCCGGCCCTGGACGCGGCACGCGTCAGCGGGTCGGGCCTGTTCGTACTCGCGCTCACCTCCAACCCGGAGGGCGCCGAGGTCCAGCGGTCCACCACGGCGGACGGCCGGTCGCTCGCGCAGCTGATGCTCGATCACATGGCGGCGGAGAACTCCGGTGCGGCGCCGCTCGGTTCGATCGGTGCCGTCGTCGGGGCGACCCTCGGCGAGGCCGGCGTGGATCTCGGCATCAACGGCCCGCTCCTGGCCCCCGGAATCGGGGCGCAGGGGGCGACCCCCGCCGATCTTCCGGGGGTGTTCGGCGCGGCCGTCGCGAACGTGGTGCCGAGCGTCAGCCGCGGCGTACTGCGTCACGGTCCGGATGTTTACGCCCTGCGTGCGGCGGCGGAGCGGTTCAACGACGAGGCACGGACGGCGGTTGAGGGCGCGGCCGAGCGCGCGGACGGAGCGCGCTGACGCGGATTGAAGCAGAAAAGCGGGTTGTTTTGCCTGGAATGTCCTGGTCGAGCGATGCTGACCAGGACTTTTCGGCTGTTCTCGCTGACGAGAGCGGTCTTCAACGCTAGTCTCCGTCGAGAGCCAACGCGCGAAGCATCGCTCGTAGCTCGCCCTGGTGTGGGGCGAACCAGTTCCTCACCGGTCCGTATCCGACAGTTCGACATCCGAGGTGACGTAGGCGTGGCTCTTCCGCCCCTTACCCCTGAACAGCGCGCAGCCGCGCTCGAAAAGGCCGCCGCGGCTCGCCGGGAGCGGGCCGAGGTCAAGAATCGACTCAAGCACTCCGGCGCCTCCCTCCACGAGGTCATCAAGAAGGGCCAGGAGAACGACGTCATCGGAAAGATGAAGGTCTCCGCGCTCCTCGAATCTCTGCCCGGCGTGGGCAAGGTCCGCGCCAAGCAGATCATGGAGCGGCTCGGCATTTCCGAGAGCCGGCGTGTGCGGGGTCTCGGCTCCAACCAGATCGCGTCGCTTGAACGCGAGTTCGGCGGCGGTGCCGCCTGACGTTCCCGGGCACTCCCGGGAACCTGGATAATCGCTGCATGGCACCAGAGGTACGTTCGCGGCTGACCGTGCTCTCCGGCCCCTCGGGGGTCGGCAAGAGCACGGTCGTCGCCCATATGCGCAAGGTCCACCCCGAGGTATGGCTCTCGGTGTCGGCCACCACCAGAAAACCGCGTCCCGGCGAACGCCACGGCGTCCAGTACTTCTTCGTCGGCGACGAGGAGTTCGACAAGCTGGTCGCCAACGGTGAGCTGCTGGAATGGGCGGAATTCGCGGGCAACCGCTACGGCACGCCGCGTCGCGCGGTGCTCGAACGCCTGGAGGCGGGCGAGCCCGTGCTCCTGGAGATCGATCTCCAGGGCGCGCGGCAGGTCAAGGACTCGATGCCGGACTCCCGGCTGGTCTTCCTGGCGCCGCCGAGCTGGGACGAACTGGTCCGCCGGCTCACCGGCCGGGGCACCGAGTCGCCCGAGGTGATCGAGCGCCGGCTGGAGGCCGCGAAGGTGGAGCTGGCCGCCGAGCCGGAGTTCGACACCTGCCTCGTCAACACCTCCGTCGAGGACGTGGCCCGCGAGCTGCTAGCCTTGATGGCAGTTGTCTGACCTCTGTCCGCTTACGCGCAGCCGTCGGCAGCACCTCGTATTTACCCTGGATTCCAGTCCCTGGTCTCCTGTATTTCCCTGATTTATCTTCGGAAGGCAAGAGAGTGTCCTCTTCCATTTCCACGCCCGAGGGCATCATCAACCCGCCGATCGACGAGCTGCTCGAGGCCACGGACTCGAAGTACAGCCTCGTGATCTACGCGGCCAAGCGCGCGCGTCAGATCAACGCGTACTACTCACAGCTCGGCGAGGGCCTGCTGGAGTACGTCGGTCCGCTGGTGGACACGCACGTCCACGAGAAGCCGCTCTCGATCGCCCTGCGTGAGATCAACGCGGGTCTGCTGACGTCCGAGGCCATCGACGGCCCGGCGCAGTAGAAGGCGACAGTTACTTATCCCACAGGGATCCCACAGGCCCGGCAGCGCGACTGCCGGGCCTGTGGTGTGTCATAGAGAGGCACGACGCAGCCATCCGAACGCGGGGAGACACGGTGGACCAGACGCAGCGCTCGGCGAGGACGGACGACAGACCGAAGGTCGTGCTGGGTGTGAGCGGCGGGATCGCCGCGTACAAGGCGTGCGAGCTGCTGCGCCGCCTCACCGAGTCGGGCCATGACGTACGGGTCGTACCGACCGCGTCGTCCCTGCACTTCGTCGGCGCCGCGACCTGGGCGGCGCTCTCCGGCCACCCCGTCTCCACCGAGGTCTGGTCGGACGTCCACGAGGTGCCGCACGTGCGCATCGGCCAGTCCGCCGACCTCGTCGTCGTCGCCCCCGCCACCGCCGACATGCTGGCCAAGGCCGCCCACGGCCAGGCCGACGACCTGCTGACGAACACGCTCCTCACCGCGCGCTGCCCGGTGGTCTTCGCGCCGGCCATGCACACCGAGATGTGGGAGCACCCCGCGACCCGGGCGAACGTCGCGACCCTCCGCGCGCGCGGAGCCGTCGTCATCGAGCCCGCCGTCGGCCGTCTCACCGGCGTCGACACCGGCAAGGGGCGGCTGCCCGACCCCGACGCGATCTTCGAGGTGTGCCGCCGGGTGCTGGCGCGCGGTGTGACGGCGCCCGACCTGGCCGGCCGGCACGTCGTCGTCTCCGCGGGCGGTACGCGCGAGCCGCTCGACCCCGTACGGTTCCTCGGCAACCGCTCCTCCGGGAAGCAGGGGTACGCCCTGGCCCGTACGGCGGCGGCCCGCGGCGCCCGCGTCACCCTCATCGAGGCCAACACCGGGCTGCCCGACCCGGCCGGCGTCGACATCGTGCGCGTCGGAACCGCCGTACAACTGCGCGAAGCCGTCCTGAAGGCGACCGCGGACGCCGACGCCGTGGTCATGGCCGCGGCCGTGGCCGATTTCCGTCCCGCCGACTACGCCCAGGGCAAGATCAAGAAGAAGGACGGCCAGGAGCCGGCACCCATCGCGCTCGTCCGCAACCCCGACATCCTCCAGGAGATCGGCACGGAGCGCGCCAGGCCGGGGCAGGTGATCGTCGGATTCGCGGCCGAGACGGACGACGTGCTGGCCAACGGCCGGGCGAAGCTGCGCCGCAAGGGCTGCGACCTGCTGGTCGTCAACGAGGTGGGGGAGCGCAAGACCTTCGGCGCCGAGGAGAACGAAGCGGTGATCCTCGCCGCGGACGGCGGCGAGACCCCCGTGCCGTACGGTCCCAAGGACGCGCTCGCCGACGCCGTCTGGGACCTGGTCGTACCGGCACTCGGCTCCGTGTAGACGAACGGGAAGTTAATTCTTCGTTCGCCCCTTCGGGCGGTGAGAAACGGCTCAAAACGGGTGTTCCAGGTCGGGATGGGGGGCGATCGTCGTATCGCAGGACGGAGTGACACCGCCAACTCCACTCCCACAGTCCGAGACGTCTGGACCTTCCGCGCCGTCGGCCGGATAAACTGGCGGCGGAACGACACGGGGCGCAGCTCCCCGGACGTTCCGCCAAGGATCTAGCCAGCAGCCGCTGCAACCCCAGGGAGCGATGTGTCGCGCCGTCTGTTCACTTCGGAGTCTGTGACCGAAGGCCACCCCGACAAGATCGCTGACCAGATCAGCGACACGATTCTCGATGCGCTCCTGACGGAGGACCCCACCTCCCGCGTGGCGGTCGAGACCCTGATCACCACCGGCCTGGTGCATGTGGCCGGCGAGGTGACCACCAAGGCCTACGCGCCCATCGCGAAGCTCGTCCGCGACAAGGTGCTGGAAATCGGCTACGACTCCTCGAAGAAGGGCTTCGACGGCGCCTCCTGCGGCGTGTCGGTGTCCATCGGCGCGCAGTCCCCCGACATCGCCCAGGGCGTCGACACCGCCTACGAGAAGCGGGTCGGCGGTGTGGAGGACGAGCTGGACAAGCAGGGCGCCGGCGACCAGGGCCTGATGTTCGGCTACGCCTGCGACGAGACGCCCGAGCTGATGCCGCTCCCGATCCACCTCGCCCACCGGCTCTCGCGCCGGCTGTCCGAGGTCCGCAAGAACGGGACCATCCCCTACCTGCGGCCCGACGGCAAGACCCAGGTCACCATCGAGTACGACGGCGACAAGGCCGTCCGCCTCGACACGGTCGTCGTCTCCTCGCAGCACGCGTCGGACATCGACCTGGACTCGCTCCTGGCACCCGACATCCGCGAGTTCGTCGTCGAGCATGTGATCAAGCAGCTCCTCGAGGACGGCATCAAGCTGGACACCGAGGGCTACCGCCTGCTGGTCAACCCCACGGGCCGCTTCGAGATCGGCGGTCCCATGGGCGACGCCGGCCTCACCGGCCGCAAGATCATCATCGACACCTACGGCGGCATGGCCCGCCACGGCGGCGGCGCCTTCTCCGGCAAAGACCCCTCCAAGGTGGACCGCTCGGCCGCCTACGCGATGCGCTGGGTCGCGAAGAACGTGGTCGCGGCCGGTCTCGCCTCGCGCTGCGAGGTCCAGGTCGCGTACGCGATCGGCAAGGCCGAGCCGGTGGGCCTGTTCATCGAGACCTTCGGCACGGCGGCGGTCGACGTCGAGAAGATCGAGCAGGCCATCGCCACGGTCTTCGACCTCCGCCCGGCCGCGATCATCCGCGACCTGGACCTGCTCCGCCCGATCTACGCCCAGACGGCGGCGTACGGCCACTTCGGCCGCGAGGAGCCGGACTTCACCTGGGAGCGCACGGACCGCGTGGACGCACTGCGCGCGGCGGCCGGTCTGTAAGGCGCCCGGCGCACATCGACGGGGCGGGTCCCGGACACCACCGGTGTCCGGGACCCGCCCCGT
>NZ_MDCR01000608.1 GCF_001723055.1 Streptomyces niveus | reverse complement strand
GCAACGGGCCGTCCAGGGCGGTGAGATGGGCCTTCAGCGAGAGCACGGGCCGCATGCCGCCCTGGACGGCCCGTTGCTCTGCCGGCCCTGTACGGGCGACACCGTCGCCTCGGGCGTCGTCGAATGGTGGCTGCTGCTTCCGCTGCTGGTCGTGCTGGGGCTGTGGACCACACGCCGCGCCGGACAAGCCACCGGGCCGCTGTGGCTGGCGGTCGCCGTCGCCGTGTCCGTCTCGCTGCCGTACCTCTTCCTCGTCCCCTACGCGGCGCCCCGTTTCCTGCTCCCCGGCTACGCCCTGCTGGTGCTGCCCGCCGCCCTCGGGCTGCTCGCCGCCGCCCGCCGGGCGAGCCGCTCCCGCCCGCTCGCGGTGGCGCTCGTCCTCGTCCTGCTGGGGCATGCCGCCGTACAGATCACGCAGGTACGGACCCATGTGAGCGTCCAGGAACGGGCGCGCGGCGACTGGCAGCGGATCAGCGCCGTACTGCACGGGAACGGGGTACGGCCGCCGTGCCTGATCAAGGGGAACAGCCTGGCGATCCCCGTCGCGTACACCGCCGGCTGCGCCTCCGCCGGCATGGACGACCCGGCGCCCGCCACGGCGGTGATCCTGCGCCGTACGGACCCGCCGCGCTGGGCCCGCGACTGGCCGCGCCGCCCGGTGCCAGGCACGTACAACCCGGGCTGGTCCGTCGCCGTACGGCCCTAGGGCGTGTCCGCAAAGTCCCGCCTGGCCGGCGGCGTCTGGTGCGGCACCTCTCCCCCGTAGCC
>NZ_MDCR01000607.1:317-709 GCF_001723055.1 Streptomyces niveus | reverse complement strand
CCGTCGCGGCTGCCGCGCTCAGGGAGAGGGCGAGTCCGGCGGCACGGTGCTCCGTGTGCAGCGCCGTACCGACGACGCCCAGTACGGCGCCCGTCGCGGCGTCCAGTACCGGCCCACCCGCGGCCTCGCCGCCCAGGCGCAACGCGTCGCTGCCACCCGTGCCGATCGCCAACTCCAGCACCGTGTCCAGCAGATGGAAGCGATCGGTCGCCGTGTACGTCGCCGGTACGGTGCCCAGCAGGCGCGCCTGACGCCACCCGTGGGCGGCGATCCGTACGTAAGTCCCGGCCTCGGGGCTGTCCCTGGGCGACACCGGCAGTGGTCGCACGTCGAGGCCCTCGGTGCGCACGAGCGCGAGGCCCACCTCAGGCAGCGGAACGATCGCGTCGCCG
>NZ_MDCR01000607.1:0-291 GCF_001723055.1 Streptomyces niveus | reverse complement strand
AGCCGGTCCCGCGGGGGCGGCCCGCCAGATCGCAGATCCGCACCAGCGCCGTCCGGTCCCCGCTTCCCATGGCTCAGACCGTAGGCGGATGTTGATCAACCGGAGAGGACGCTGGCCGAAGGCGCCCCCACCACACCCTCCGTTCACCCCGGGCGCCCGCCCGATGGAGTGAATCCGTAAACGGTGCGCAAAGGCCTCCGGGCAGGGATTCGCGGAGGGATCCATGGAGCGGGCATGCCGTCGTACCCGCCCCACGGTGCGACCGGTAGGCGCCCCGCGAGGCCCCCCGCC
>NZ_MDCR01000606.1 GCF_001723055.1 Streptomyces niveus | reverse complement strand
CGGCCCGCCCGGCTCGGCGCCGCCGATGTCGTACGGGTCGGCGGTTCGGGCCTGCGCTCGCGCCCCATGCGGGTGTTCCTCTCCGCGCTCGGTATCGCCATCGGTATCGCGGCGATGATCGGCGTCGTGGGCATCTCCACCTCCAGCCAGGAGGAGTTGAACCGCAAGATGGCGACGCTCGGCACGAATCTCCTCACCGTCGTCCCCGGTCAGTCCTTCGGCGGCGACCAGGCGTCACTGCCCGACGAGGCGGTAGGGATGATCTCGGCCACCGACGGAGTGGAGTCGGTCTCGGCGATCGGCCGCACCGAGGCCAACGTCTACCGGACCGATCACATCCCGAAGGAACAGACCGGCGGCATCGGCGTGTTCGCCGCCCGAATCGATCTGACGGAGACGGTACGGATCGACGTTGTCGACGGCCGCTGGCTCAACGCGGCGAACGACCGCTACCCGTCGACGGTGCTCGGCGCCAAGGCGGCCCGGCATCTCGGCGTCTTCGAGGCGGGCCCGGAGTCCCAAGTGTGGCTCGGCGACCGGTGGTTCACCGTCGTGGGGCTGCTCGCGCCGAACGAGCTGGCTCCGGAACTCGACGCCGCCGCCCTCGTCGGCTGNNGCGCAGGGCCGAGATCGGACTGCGACGGTCGTTGGGGGCGACCCGGGGGCAGATCCGTACGCAGTTCCTCTGCGAGTCCCTGCTGCTGTCCGCGCTCGGCGGGATCGGCGGTGTCCTGCTGGGCATCGGCGTCACCACCGGCTACGCGGGATATCAGGGCTGGCCCACGGTGGTGCCGCTGTGGGCGATGGGCGGCGGGGTGGCGGCGACGCTGGTGATCGGGGGAATGGCGGGCTTCTATCCCGCCGTCCGTGCCGCTCGCCTGCCACCGACGGAGGCGCTGGCCGCGTCGTAGGTCACGCGGATCCGGCGCCGACACCGGCCGGGCCGGGGCGAGTCG
>NZ_MDCR01000605.1 GCF_001723055.1 Streptomyces niveus | reverse complement strand
GTCGGGGGCGGGCCGGCTCTCGGTACGGCCGGGGCCTTCTCGGCGCGGGTGCGCGCGGGCCGGTTCGCTGGTGTGGGTGAGGTGGCGTGGTGCCAGTGGGTACGTACGGCGTTCAGGCCGGCGAGTGCGCGTCGGGCGCCGACGATGAGCTGGTGCGTCGTGGTGGCTGGGTCGTGGGTGAGGGTCTCGATGTGCCGGCCGGTGTTCGCGGCGGTGGTGAGGAGGGAGCGCTGGAGGATGCGCTCGCCCCAGTACTCCGGGTCGCATCCGGCCGGTTCGCCGAGGAAGCCGAGATGCCCGGCCGGCTGAACCTCGTTGGTATAGAGGCCGTGGTGCTGTGCTTCCCACCGGACGGTGACGGGGTCGATGGGGGTGCCGCGCCGGGCCATGGTGGTCAGGCACTGCCACAGTCCGGCGTGCAGGGGGTGGGTGAAGTCGCCGGGGGTCAGCCACCGCATCCGTTCGACACGGGCGGGCCGGTCGGTCGCGGTCGCGAGGAGCACCTGCTCCTCTTCAACCGTCTCCTGGTCGGGCACGACGGCCG
>NZ_MDCR01000604.1 GCF_001723055.1 Streptomyces niveus | reverse complement strand
GCGCGGGTAGCCGTGCGAGGCGAGTTCGCCCGCGACCTGCATATGGGAACGGGCCGCCTCCAGGCTGATGACATCCGCGTCGAGGTCGTCGATGGCCTGCACGATGTCGCCGAACTCCGCGTAGCACATATGCGTATGGATCTGCGTCTCCGGACGGACACCGGCGGTGGTGAGTCGGAACGACTCGGTCGCCCACGCCAGATACCCGGCGTGATCGGCGGCGCGCAGCGGCAGCGTCTCGCGCAGCGCGGGCTCGTCGACCTGGATCACCGACGTACCCGCCGCCTCGAGGTCGCCGACCTCGTCGCGCAGGGCGAGCGCGACCTGGCGCGCCGTGTCGCCGAGCGGCTGGTCGTCACGGACGAAGGACCAGGCGAGCATGGTGACGGGCCCGGTGAGCATGCCCTTGACCGGCCGGTCGGTGAGCGACTGCGCGTACGACGTCCAGCGCACCGTCATCGGCTCCGGCCGCGAGATGTCCCCGACGAGGACCGGCGGGCGTACATGACGCGTGCCGTACGACTGGACCCACCCGTGCCGCGTGGCGACGTAACCGGTCAGCTGCTCGGCGAAGTACTGGACCATGTCGTTGCGTTCGGGCTCGCCGTGCACGAGAACGTCGATCCCGGTCTTCTCCTGGAAGGTCACGACCTCCCGGATCTCCTCCCTGATCCGCTCCTCGTATCCGGCGGTGTCGATACGTCCCTTGCGCAAGTCGGCCCGCGCGGTGCGCAGTTCGGTGGTCTGCGGGAAGGAACCGATCGTCGTCGTGGGCAGGAGGGGCAGCCGCAGGTGCGCCCGCTGGGCGGCGGTCCGTACGGCGTACGGCTGCGAACGCCGGCCGTCGGCGTCGGTGACGNNTGATCGCGGCGGTGCCCTCGGTCAGGGCGCGGGCCAGGGTCGCGATCTCGGCGCTCTTCTGGCGGGCGAAGGCGAACCAGCGGACGATCTCGGGGTCGATGTCGCCCTCGGCGGTGGCGTCGA
>NZ_MDCR01000603.1 GCF_001723055.1 Streptomyces niveus | reverse complement strand
GCGCAGCGCCGCCGACGGGTTCCTGTGCCCCGTACGCCGTCCGGCCGCGCACCGGGAGGCCGAGATCCAGCTCCTGATGGACGCCTCCCCGACCGCGTCCGTGTGGCAACCCACGCTGGACCGGCTCCGCCAGGCCTGCGAACGGCTCGGCGCGTTCCGCGACGTCCAGGTGCACTATCTGCACCAGGGACCGGACGGCTCGGCGATGGCCGGTACCGGCCCCGACCCGCACCAGACCCGGCTGCGCCCCGCCGACCAGCACCGCGACGTCACCGGCCGCCGGCTCACCCTCGTCATCAGCGACTGCGTGGGCCCGCTGTGGCAGTCCGGCGGAGCCCAGCGGCTGCTGTACCGCTGGGCCGAGGTCTCCCAGATCGCCGTCGTCCAGCCGCTGCCGCCCCGCCTGTGGGACCGTACGGCGCTGCCCGCCGATCCGGGGATGCTCGTGCACGAGCCCGGGGTGGGGCGGGGCATGCGTTTCGTCGCCGACGAGCGGCACGGGCGCGCGGACCCGCCCGCCGGGGCGCTCCCGGTGCCCGTCCTGCTGCCC
>NZ_MDCR01000602.1 GCF_001723055.1 Streptomyces niveus | reverse complement strand
GGTGGGGGCTTGTTGGGGTGTGCGGCGGGTTCGTCGTTGTCGCCGGGGTGCTCGTGCCCTTCGGATTGCCGCTGGGGTGGGACGAGATCGTTTACGCCAGCAGGTTCGGGCCGTACGGGGGCGATGTGCCGTTCAGCGCGCCGCGTACGCGCGGGGTGCCGCTGTTGCTCGTGCCCGTCGCGTCGTGGAGCGACTCGGTGGTGCTGCTGAGGCTCTGGATGGCCGCGCTCGCGGGTGGAGCGCTGTATCTGGGGTGGCGGCCGTGGCTGGTGGTGCTGCGCGGGCCGGTGGGGGTGTGGGTGGCGGCGGGGCTGTACGGGAGCCTGTGGTTCGCGCTGTTCTACGCCAACTCCGCCATGCCCAACCACTACACGGCGATGGGCGCCGTCGCCGCGACCGGTTGCTTCCTGCTGCGCGAACCAGGGCGCGGCGCGTACGCGGGGATCGTCGCCGGGCTGGCCGTCGTCACGCTCATGCGGCCCAACGACGGTGCCGCCGTGGCCCTTCCGCTGCTCGCCGCCGCGCTGCTGGTGCCCGCGTGGCGCGGCCGGGGGCGGGCCGCCGCCGTGG
>NZ_MDCR01000601.1 GCF_001723055.1 Streptomyces niveus | reverse complement strand
CGCGGGCGAGGTGACCCTGGAGGACCTGGTGCGGCAGGCGCTGCGGATGCGGCCCGACCGGCTGGTGGTCGGGGAGGTACGGGGAGCTGAGGTGACGACTCTCCTGGCCGCCTTGAACACGGGCCACGAGGGGGGCTGCGGGACGGTTCACGCGAACACCGCGGCCGATGTGCCCGCGCGGCTGGAGGCCCTCGGGACGGCTGCCGGACTCGACCGGGCCGCTCTGCACAGCCAGTTGGCGGCGGCGCTGTCGGTCGTGATCCATCTCGTACGGGACCCGGCCGGGCTGCGCCGTATCGCCGAGGTGCATGTGCTGGAGCGGGACGCGGCGGGGCTGGTGGTGCCGGTGCCCGCGCTGCGCTGGGGCGCGGAGGGGTTCGCGTACGAGCGGGGCTGGCCGAGGCTGCGGACGCTGATCGGGGGTGCGTTGTGACGGCGGCGCTCGTTCCGGTCCCTCTGCCCATGCCACTGCCGATTCCGATCCCGACGCCCGTGATCCTGTTCGGCGCGGTGGCGTCCGTGGGGCTGGCGGTCTGGGGGCGGTTGGAGCG
>NZ_MDCR01000600.1 GCF_001723055.1 Streptomyces niveus | reverse complement strand
CCGTCACACGGACGCCGCCTTCACCACCTCCTCCGTCGTCACCACTTTCGCGAAACCACCCCCGTGCAGCGACACCGCCGTCGCCCGCGCCAGCTCCCCCGCGGTCAACTCCCAGCCCCAGGGCCCTTCCTGGCCGAAGGTGTACGTCGCGTCCAGCGGGAAGAGCACCTCGTACCCGAGATTCCCGGCCATCCGCGTCGTCGTCTCCACACACATGTTGGTCTGGATCCCCGCCACCACCAGCTGCCCGATCCCCGCGGCCGTCAGCCACGCACCCAGATCCGGCGTCCCGTAGAAGGCGGAGTTCACGCTCTTCACCACCAGCAGCTCCGCCCCGGCCGCGCCCTTCCCCCGCCGCCGCTCGACATAGTCCTTGAACCCGTTCCCCTCATGCTCCGGCCGCAGCGGCGAGCCGGACGTCGTCGAGTCGTGCCGCGTGTACACGACCGGCCGCCCACTCGCCTGCCACACATCGATCAGCGCGGCGATGTTCGCGTCCGCCTCCGGGTTGTTCCGCACGCCCCAGTACTCCACCTCCTCGAATCCCCGCTGCACATCGATGACCACCAGCGCCGCGTTCTCAGCTATCTCCATGACCACCATCCTGTCGCCCGGCACCGACCACCTCCAGAGGTCCGAAAGCCAGCGGTCGATGGTTTACTGCCACCCATGGTCGACACCCCCGCACCCACCCCCCAACGC
>NZ_MDCR01000060.1 GCF_001723055.1 Streptomyces niveus | reverse complement strand
GTGCTGAGGCGGGGCGGGAACAGCGGGGTGACGGGGGCGGCGGTGCGCCCCGTGGTGGGTGACATCGCGCTGTGGGCCGCCCTGGCCGGGGCCGCGCTCGTCTGGTTCGTGGGCCACCCGGAACCCTCCGTCGCCCTGGAACTGGTGCTGCCGCTCGGCGTGCTCGCCGTCGCGATCCCCGCCCGCCGCCGATGGCCCGTGGCGGCCCTGTGTGCCGTCGACGCGCTCTGCGCCATCGGCCTCGTCCACCCGCTGACCCCGGCCAACGCGTACGTCCTCGCCCTCGCCGTCTTCGCCTGTCTGCTGGGCGCCGGACCGACCGGCACCCGCGCCGCGCTGCTGACGCTCGGCGGCTGCCTCGCGTTCGACCTGGCGCTCTGCGCCGCGCTGGGCGTGAGCGTGGTGTGGTGGTACTGGACGCTGACGATCGTGCCCCTGGCGCTGCTGGTGCCCTGGCTGTTCGGCCGCTACTGGCAGGCCAGGCTCGCGCTCGTGCACGGCGGCTGGCAGCGGGCCGGGCTCCTGGAGCGGCGGCAAGGGCTCGTCGCCGAACAGGCCCGGCTGCGCGAACGCACCAGGATCGCCGCCGACATGCACGACTCCCTCGGCCATGAACTGAGCCTCGTCGCGCTGCGGGCGGGCGCCCTGGAACTCTCACCCACGCTGACCGGTCAGGACCGGGCTGACCTGGGGGAGTTGCGGGCAGCCGTGTCGGACGCGGTGGGTCATCTGCGGGACACCGTGGGGGTGTTGCGCGACGACGGGGCCGACCGGGCGACCGCGCCGACGACCGAGTCCGTCGGGCAACTGGTGGACCGGGCACGGGACTCGGGCGTCACCGTCGACCTGCGGCAGGAGGGCAGCCCTGCGCCGCCCGGCCTCTCGCCGCTCGTGGAGCGGGCCGTGTACCGGGTGGTGCAGGAGTCGCTGACCAACGCGGCCAAGCACGCCCCTGGGGCGGCCGTACGGGTACGGATCACGTACGAGGCCGGGCACACCCGCGTCACCGTGACCAACACGGCCCCGGAACAAGGGAGGCTGACACCCCCGGGATCCGGGGGACACGGCCTGGCGGGGCTGCGTGAGCGGGTCGAGCCGGTCGGCGGGACGCTGCGGGCCGCGCCCTCCGGCCACGGGTTCGAGGTCGTCGCGACGCTGCCCGACCGCCCGGCGAACACCGGCCGGGACCCGGCGCCCCCCGGCGATTCGGAGTCGGCACGCCAACTCACCGCCGCCCGCCGCCGTACGAGGCTGCGCATGGCCGCCGCGTTCGTGGTCCCCGGCGGATTCGCCCTGCTCACCGTCGGGTCCGCCGCCTACGCCGCGTTCCAGCTGGCCACCTGTGTACTGCGCCCCGCCGACTTCGCCGACCTCCGGATCGGCCAAAGCCGCGCCGAGTTCGCCCACACCCTCCCGGCGCGCCGGTTCCCGTACGTCTCCGATTCCGTCAAGTCCCGCCCCCGGCCCACGGGAACGGTCTGCGAGTTCTACCGTTCGAACGGCAGCCTCCTCGACCAGGTGGACGTCTACCGCCTCTGTTATGACGGCTCGCGCCTGGTCACCAAGGACGTGATCCCGGGCACGGACGGCTGACAGCTGACGGCTCCCGGGCGGGGCGGGCCGCGCCGTGCCGTACGTCGCCGAACACGCCCCCTACGTTCGTCAGGGACCTCCGTACGGTCCGGCTCGGTACACTCCGCCCGTGGTCAGGGTGCTGGTGGCAGACGACGAGGCGTTGGTCCGCGCCGCGGTGCGGGCGATTCTGGCGCGGGATCCGGGGATCGAGGTCGTCGCGGAGGCGCGGGACGGGCAGGAGGCCGTCGACGCCGTACGCGAACACCGCCCGGACGTCGCCCTGTTGGACATCCAGATGCCGGGGCTCGACGGGATCGCCGCGGCGGAGTGGATCCACCGCGAGCTGCCCGGCACGGCGGTGGTCATGCTGACGACCTTCGGCGAGGACGACTTCATCGCCCGCGCGCTGCGCGGCGGCGCCGACGGCTTCCTGCTCAAGGCGGACGACCCCAGGGAGCTGCTGACGGGTGTGCACGCGGTGGCCGGCGGCGGCGCGTATCTCTCACCGAAGGTGGCGGCCCGCGTGGTCGCGGGGCTCCGGACCGGCGGCCCGGACGCGGCGGCGGTCGGGCCGCTGGCGGCGCGGCTGACGGAGCGGCTGACGGAGCGCGAACACGCGGTCCTGGCGCTGGTCGGCTGCGGGCTGTCCAACGCCGAGATCGGCCGGCGCCTGTTCCTGGTCGAGGGCACGGTCAAGGCCCATGTCAGCGCGATCCTGGCCAAGTTGGGCGTACGCAACCGGGTCGAGGCGGCGATCGCGGCGTACGAGGCGGGCCTGGTCGGCCGGGGCCGCGACGGCGGCCGGTGAGCGTTCGCCGGCACACGACAGCGGGCCGCGCCATGGGCGCGGCCCGCCGGGGACGGATGCCCCTGCGTCCTGCGGAGCCTCAGAGGATCGTCACCCTCTTGGTTCCCGGACGCCTCGGATGCCTTGTCGGTCTCAGATGATCGAGACGCCGTAGGCGCTGAGCGCCTCGGTGACCGGCTGGAAGAACGTGGTGCCGCCGGAGGAGCAGTTGCCGCTGCCGCCGGAGGTGAGGCCCAGCGCCGTGGTGCCGGCGAAGAGCGCGCCGCCGCTGTCGCCGGGCTCGGCGCAGACGTTGGTCTGGATCATGCCGGTGACGATGCCGTCGGCGCCGTAGTTCACCGTCGCGTTGAGACCCGTGACCGTGCCGCCGTGCAGACCGGTGGTGCTGCCGCTGCGCTGCACGCCCTGGCCGACGGAGGCGTTGCCCGCGCCGGTGATCTCCTGGTAGCTGCCGTTGTACAGGTAGACCCTGCCGTCGGCCGCGCTCGGGTTCGAGTGCTGGATGATCCCGTAGTCGTTGCCCGGGAAGCTGGAACCGGCGGTGGTGCCGATGGACCAGCTGCTACCGATGTTGGTGCAGTGACCGGCGGTCAGCGCGTAGTTCGTGCTGCCGTTGGTCACGTTGAAGCCGAGCGAGCAGCGGGCGCCACCGGTGGTGATGGCCTCGCCGCCGGCGATCAGCTTGCTGAAGGTGCCGGGCGTGCGCTTGATGGTCAGACCGGCGTCGGTGTCCGCGACGGCCGACTTGACCTCGGCCAGCTCGGCCGCCGAGACGGTGCTGTCCGCGGTGACGACGATCTTGCCGGTGGCCTTGTCGGTGTACCAGGCGGTGCCGGCCACGTCGGCGCCGAGCACGGCGGAGCTGGCGTCGGCGAGCTGGGCGGCCGTCACCTTGGCCTCGGGGGCCGGGGCGGCGACGGCGGACGGGACGGCGAGCGCGACGGCGGCCACGAGGCCGGTCGACACGGCCAGGACACGAGCGCGTCTGGACACGCCGTTGCGGGGGGAGAAGCGCTTGAAGGTCACGAAATCCTCCATCGGTGGGGGGAACGCACGGCCCCGTGGGGTGTGGGCCGTTGTTTCGTGCGACGGTCCCCGGCCGGTCGTTGCCGGCCCGGTACCTGTCGTTCCGCACGGTTCGAATCGTTGACGGGCCACGCGCCGTACACAAGGCCGACTTCCGGACCCCCGGCCGGGCGCGTTCCGTCGGCCCGCCCTGGCTCCCTCGGCGGAGGCACTGCCACCGCTTTGCCTCCGCAGGGTCATCGGTTTGCTGCAAAGCGTCCGGATGCCGTGACGCGGCGTCCGGTTCGGGGGTGAACTCCCTGTGGGGCAGTGGGTTTGAGCCTGTATACCGAGGAGCTGGGACGGGTCACGTCACGAACACACACGGTTTGCTCGGTGCTTGGGTATCCGGTATGAGCGGTGTGTACGGCCACGTCCGAGGCCGCTCTTCGGGTACGGGCCAGGGATCACGGCTGATGCCTGAGCGGCGCTATGGGGCCTACGTACGAATTGAGTTCACCGGCTCGATGGCTGAAAGTATGTGCTCTGGCCTTGAGTTGGCGCCGATTCGGCTCTTCCGGCTGTCCGCATCCGGACACGGCTGTTCTCTTGTGCGACGTTGCGGGATGTGCTGACCCGTCAGAAACGCGCTCAGCGCCCCACCGCCGCGTACACGGCGCGGACCAGCGCCATCTTGCGCGGGTCGTCGGCGATGTCCGGTCCCATCCGGTTCATGACGTACCCCATGGCGATCCCCGCGTCCGGGTCGGCGAGACCGCAGGAGCCGCCGAAGCCGTCGTGCCCGTACGCGCGGGGGTTCGGACCGTACGAGCCGTTCGGGCCGCTCAGCCACAGCCCGAGACCCGCCTGCGTCTCGTGCCGGAAGCCCGCGCCGAGCACCAGGTCCCGGCAGCTGCCCTGCCCCTCCCGTACCCGCTCCACCGCATCGGCGGAGAGCACCCGGTGGCCCCCGTACTCGCCGTGCCCGGCGAAGATCCCGTACAGCGCGGCGACCGAGCGGGCCGTGCCGTGCCCGTTGGCCGCCGGGATCTCGGCCGCGCGCCACGCGGCGGTGTTCGCGGTGCCGGCGCCCACCGGCGGGTTGAGGAGCGCCGCGAGGGCGACCGGCGTCAACCCGGCCAGGCGCGCGGCCTGTACGGCGGGGGGCATGGCGGGCGGCGGGACCAGCTCGGCCGCACGGTCGGCGTCCTTCTCCGGCAGCCCGATGGTGAAGTCGACACCGAGCGGCCCGGTGACCTCCTCGCGCAGGAACGCGCCCGGCATTCGCCCGGTGATGCGGCGGATCACCTCACCGATGAGGAAGCCGTAGGTGAGCGCGTGGTAGCCCGACCGCGTCCCCGGCTCCCACCAGGGTTCGGTCGCGGCCAGCCGGGACGTGGTCAGCTGCCAGTCGTACAACTCCTCGGCGCTGTGCGGTTCCCGCAGCCCGGCGAGCCCCGCGCGGTGCGACAGGAGATGCCGTACGCGTACGCCTTCCTTGCCCGCCGCGGCGAACTCCGGCCAGTACGCGGCGACCGGGGCGTCCGGGTCCAGCAGCCCCCGGTCCATCAGCAGATGCGCGCACAGGGCGGTGGGCCCCTTGGTGGTCGACCACACGTTGACCAGCGTGTCCCGTTCCCACACCCGGCTCCTCGCCCTGTCCGCCCACCCGCCCCACAGATCCACGACGCTCTCCCCGCCGACCACGACGCAGACGGCGGCGCCCAGTTCGTCCCGCGCCCGGAAGTTCTCCTCGAAGGCGTCCCGCACCACCATGAACCGCTCGTCGCAGTAACCACGCACCCCGGACACCAACCCGCTCATGCAGCCTCCGTCACCTCGTCCGAACCGGTGGCCCCACGGCCCCCGGTACCCCGGAACGTACAGACTCGTCGCGGGCAGTCAACGGCGTGCGTGCCGCCCGGGAGGCGCCGTCGAGGTCGGCTTCCGCCCGGCGGATCCGCCCTCGATCTCCTCGCGTTCGGTCAGCACCTCACTCACCCAGACTGAGAGGTAGGTCACAGCGATTTGGCCGCGGCGACTCTCTCAACTATTCACTGAGTACATGTACTTGGTGAATACTGATGCCCATGAGCACCCGCCACATCCTCCTTGGCCTGCTCGCCATAGGCCCGAGGCACGGATACGACCTCAAGCGCCGGCACGACGAGCGCTTCCCGCAGGCCCGGCCGCTTGCCTACGGGCAGGTCTACACGACCCTGCAGCGGCTGGTACGGGACGGGCTCGCCGAGATCGAGGAGACCAGTTCCGACGGCGGCCCGGAGCGGACGATGTACCGCCGCACGGACGCCGGAGAGCGTGAACTCGCCGACTGGGCGATGTCCGTGACGCCGCCCGCACCGTTCGTCGCGAACGAGATCTTCACGAAGGTCGTCGTCGCGATCCTGTCCGGGGGCGACCCGGCGGCCTATCTCGCAGCGCAGCGGGCCTCGCACATGCGGCGGATGCGGGAGCTCACGGCGGTGAAGTCCGCACAAGGCGCCGATCTCGCCACCGTGCTCTCGGCGGACTACGCCCTTACCCACCTCAACGCCGACCTGCGCTGGATGACGACCACCGCCGGCCGGCTCGCCACCCTGACCGCGGAGGTCGACGCAACGTGAACACCACCGAGCCCGCGCCCGGCCAACCTCTTGTCACCGCCCGGGAATTACGCAAAGCCTACGGCTCGACCCCCGCGCTGTGCGGCGCGTCCGCCGAGCTCAACGCCGGGGAGATCCTCGCCCTGACAGGCCCCAGCGGCAGCGGCAAGTCCACCCTGCTGCACTGCATGGCAGGCATCGTCCGGCCCGATCACGGGCCGGTGACGTACCGCGCCGAGCGCCTCGACAGCGCGCCCGAGGAGCGGCTCAGCGAACTGCGTCGGACCGACTTCGCGGTGATGTTCCAGTTCGGGCAGCTCATCCCCGAGCTCACCACGGTTGACAACGTCTCCCTGCCGCTGATCCTCAACGGAACAGACCGGCGCACCGCCCAGAAGCAGGCACGTACCTGGCTGGAGCGGTTCGGGGTGCTCGACCGGGCCGAGGCGCGCCCTGGTGAACTCAGCGGCGGCCAGGCACAGCGTGTCGCCCTGGCCCGCGCGCTGGTCACCAGTCCGAAGGCCGTGTTCGCCGACGAGCCGACAGGCGCCCTGGACTCTCTTGCGGGTGAGCAGGTGATGACCGAACTGACCTCGGCCGCACGAGAGTCGGGCGCAGCGGTGCTGCTGGTCACGCACGACGCGACGATCGCCGCGTACGCCGACCGTGAGATCCGGCTGACAGACGGCCGTACGGCCACACTGGAGGTGTCCGCGTGAGGACGGATCTGCGGCTGGCCTGGCTGCTCACCAGTGGCTCAAACCGGCGTGAATGGTGGCGGATCTGCCTCACGGTGGTGGGTGCGGCCAGTGTCGCCACCTTCGGCGCGATGGCCGCCGCCGTCGCTTCCATAAGCGGATACGCGAACCTTCCGGTTGCCCATGGTCTGCTGAACAACCCGGGTGAACGCCGTGGTGTGCTACTGGCGCTGCTGCTCCTTCTGATCCCCGGCCTCGGCCTCCTCGCACAGTGCGCGCGGCTGGGTGCCGTGCACCGCGACCGCCGTATGGCCTGTCTGCGGCTGGCGGGCGCCGCCCCGGCACGGGTACGGCGGATCGCCGCGCTGGAGTCCGGGCTGGCGTGCCTGCTGGGCTCCGTCGTGGGCATCGTGGCGGTGGCCGGGTCCGTGCTTGTCGCCGGCCAGCCTCCTGCTCGGCTGTGGTGGATGGCCGCCGTCATGGTCGCCGTCCCGGCCGCGGGCGTGGCGGTGAGCCTGGGCGCATTGCGCCGGGTGGTCGCCTCACCTCTCGGCGAGGTGAAGCTGTTGCCCCGCGGCCAGGGCGGCGGGCGGGCCCTCGCCCGGGGCGCGATCCTTCTCGTGGCCGCCGTGACCGGCGGCATCCTCGCGCTCGCGTACGGCCCCGCCGGGCTGGTTCTGCCGGTCATGTTCGGCGCGTTGCTCCTGGTCGGCGCGGGGGGCGTGTGGGTTAGCGGCGGCATGGCCCGGCTTGCCGGACGCCGGTACGCGGCGCGCGCCGAGAATCCGGCCCTGCTCATCGCCGCCGAGCGACTGTCCGCAGATCCCTGGGCGGCTGCGCGCACCCATGCGGCCGTCCTGTTGGTGACCGTGGTGGGTACCGGTTTCATGGGGGTACGCGAGACGCTGCTCGACGCGCTGTCGGACCAAAGGCTCATGACTCGCTCCGACCTGGACTTCTACACAGGCGGGATCGACCTGGCAGGCGCGGCGATCCTGGTCGGGCTCCTCATCGTCCTTGTCTCAGTCGCCGTGAGCGCCGCCGAGTCCGTGGCAGCCCGGCGCCGGGCACTTGCCCGGCAGGTCGCCGCGGGCGTGCCAAGGAAGGTTCTGAGCCGCGCAGTGCTCCTCGAAACCGCCCTGCCGCTGGCACCGGCCCTACTGGTCTCGGGCGCCGGCGGCCTGGCGGTCGGAATCTGGTACGCGTCGCTCGCCACACACGAACTCACCTTGCCCTACTCCGCCCTGGCCGTCCCACCCCTGATGCTCGCCACCTGCCTGCTGGCCGCGGCCACGTCGCTGCCCCTGCTACGCCGCTCGACACAGCCCACGGAACTGAGGCATACATGATCAGCCGCGCACCAACCCTTTCCCTCACTCTCTGATGTGCTCGCTGGACGAACCGCGGGTTCGTTCATGAGGACGGGCAGGGGACGGCGGAGGGTCTCGCGGCCGGCACGGATTCGGGGCGGGAGCCTCGCTCGTCGGCGCCCGCACGAAAGCGACACCGGGAACGTGGCATGGACGCGACCTACGGGGAAACCCGGAGGGGCATGACGGACGACACCGCGGGACCCGAGACGAGAAGACCCGACGCGCAGAGACCCACGGGACGTGACGAGTCGCCCGAGGAACAGGCCGACCGGCGCTGGGCGGAGCTTCTTCAGGAGGTGCGCGTCGCGCAGACCGGCGTGCAGATCCTCTTCGGCTTTCTGCTCACCGTCGTATTCCAGCCGCGCTTCACCGACCTGTCGGACACCGACACCAACATCTACCTCGCCACGGTGGTGCTCGGCGCCGTCACCACCGGGGCGCTCATCGCACCCGTGTCCTTCCACCGGATGGTCACGGGGCGGCAGTTGAAGCCCCAGATGGTCGAGTGGGCCTCCCGGCTCACCGTCATCGGCCTGGTCTTCCTGCTCTGCACCATGGCGTCGGCCCTGTTGCTGATCCTGCGCGTGGCGCTGCACAACGCCGTCGCGCTGTGGATCGTCGCGGGACTCGTGGTGTGGTTCGTGCTCTGCTGGTTCGTCCTGCCGGCCTGGGCCCGCCGCGACGGTACCGGCTCGCGGGAGCGCTGATCAGGACGGGCGGTCCTGGAGTACGGACAGCGTGTTGCCCGCCGGGTCGGTGAACCAGGCGATGTACGGGCCGCCGAGCCGGAAGATGCCCCGCTCGTCGGTCTCCATGCCGGGGTAGCTCTCGAAGCGCACGCCCCGCGCGACCAGCTCGTCGACGGCCGTCTCGATGTCGTCCACGGGGAAGTTGAGGATCGTGTACGTGGCGGGGACATGGTCCGGCTTCGGATAGACCAGCACCTCAGCCCCGCCCGCCAGACGCAGCCGCAGCATGCCGTTCGCCTCCGTGACGTCCAGGCCCAGCGTCTCGCCGTAGAAGAGACGCGCCCTCGGGATGTCGTCGACGGCGAAACCGCTGAACGCCTTGCTGCTGCCGAGCATGGCTGCTTCCTCTCGTCCGGGCGGGTCCCGGCCGGACGAGCCCTCCTTCCGACCGTACAAGGGGGGCCGCACCCCGGCAGCCCGGCGAGCGGGCGCACGGCCGGGTGGGTAATACTCGGACCATGACCCCGCGTATTACCCGGTCCGCCGCGGCCGGCACCGTCCGGCGGGCCACCGCGCGCGACGCCAAGCGGCTGACCCGGCTCGTCCAGGTGTCCAGCGCCTACGAAGGCCCGTACGCACCCATGATCGACGGCTACCGGGTGGGGCCCGACTACATCGAGACCCACCGGGTCTTCCTCGCCGCCGCCCCCGACGGCCGGCTGCTCGGCTTCTACGCCCTGCTGCTCGCCCCGCCCGAGCTGGACCTGATGTTCGTCGCCGACGCCGCACAGGGTCTCGGTGTCGGCCGGCTGCTCGTCGAGCACATGAAGGGGCAGGCGCGCGACGCCGGCGCCGACGCCGTACGCGTGGTGTCGCACCCGCCCGCCGAGGGTTTCTACCGCCGGGTGGGCGCCGAACGCGTCGGTACCGTGGCGGCGAACCCGCCCGCGGTGATGTGGGACCGCCCGGAGATGGTCATCAGGCTCGGCCCCGTACAGGCGCCTACGGCTGAAAGTTGCCACTCGCACGGGTAGTTGACGCGTTCGGCCACCCCCCGGCCGCGGCGAGATGTGGTCCGATGAGGAACGGTCCGCACCATTGACCGGGCAGCACCGAGACGCAACGCTGTCGCAGATGGCTGAACGCCGGACACTCATGTGAATGAGTGCCTTGAATGAGTGCGCCAACGAGAAGTCACTGCTGCATCACTCCCTGAACCCCCACATCTCAGGAAGGCAGGCAACGGCTCATGAAGGACTCACAGGAACCCACGCAGGAACCGTCGGAAGCCACGATGGGCACGATCAACTGGCAGACCCCCGAGTTCCTGGTCGTCGAGACCGCGCTCGAGGTCACCGCCTACGCCCTGACCGACCGGTAGACCCCACCGCCATGCTGCTCCAGGTGCTCGGCACCGCGGCGGGCGGCGGACTGCCTCAGTGGAACTGCGCGTGTCCCGGCTGCGCCGGGGCACGCGCCCACCCGCACCGGCGCCGCCGTCACGCCTCACTCGCCCTGCGCGCCGACGAGGACCGCTGGTATCTCGTCAACGCGACCCCCGACATCGGCGACCAGATCGAGGACAGCCCCGCCCTGCGCCCGGGGCCGGGACCACGCGACACCCCGGTGGCCGGAGTGATCCTCACCGACGCCGAACTCGACCACACCCTCGGCATCGCCCGGCTCCGCGAGGCAGACGGCTTCGACGTCCTCGCCACCCGCCCCGTCCGCCGCGCCCTGACCGGGCTCATGAGACTGGACGACATCCTCACCCCGTACACCCGCCTCGACTGGCGGGAGCTGGGCGACGGGCCCGTGCCGCTCACCAAGAGCGGCGGCATCGAGATCGACGCCGTACCCGTCTCACCCAAACGCCCCCGCTACGCCGTGACCCCGGACGGCGCCGACGACGACCACACCTGGGTCGTCGCCCTGCGGCTGCGCGAGAGCGCCACCGGCCGCAGCCTCGTCTACGCGCCCGCCCTCGCCCGCTGGAGCGACACCTTCCAGGACGCCGTCGAGGCCGCCGACTGCGTGATCGTCGACGGCACCTTCTGGGACGACGACGAACCCGTCAGGACCGGCATCTCCGCCAGGACGGCCACCGGCATGGGCCATCTGCCGATCGCCGGTCCCGGCGGCACCGCCCGCCGGCTCTCCGGGCTGCGCGCCCGCTGCCTCTACACCCACCTCAACAACACCAACCCACTCGGCGACCCGGACGCCCCACAGCACGCGCTGCTCGGGGAGTGGGGCCTGGAAGTCGCCGCCGACCGAATGGTGATCGAGCTGTGAGCACAGCCGCCCCGACAGCGACCCGCACCGGCGGACCCTGGAGCCCCGGTGAGTTCACCGACCGGCTGCGCGCCGTACCCGCCGAGCGCTACCACGACCGTCACCCGTTCAACGTACGCATGCACGAAGGCACCCTGGAACCGGGCGAGTTGCGCCGCTGGATCATCAACCGCTTCCACTACCAGCGGCACATCCCGGTCAAGGACGCGCTGATCCTCGCCAAGTTCGACGACTCCGCGCTGCGCCGCTCCTGGCTCCGCCGTATCCAGGACCACGACGGCCTGGTGGAGGGCGAGGGTGGGATCGAACGCTGGCTGCGGCTCGGCGAGGCCGCCGGGATCGACCGGGCGCGTCTCCGCTCCGGCACGGAGGTCCTGCCGGGCGTCCGGCTCGCGGTCGACGGCTACGTCAACTTCTGCCGGCTGGGCTCCCCGCTCGAAGCCGTCGCCGCCTCCCTCACCGAACTGGCCGCACCCGGCATCATGCGCACCCGCATCAAGGCGTTCGAACTCCACTACCGGTGGATCGAGGCCGACGGGCTGCGCTACTTCCGGGACCGCATCGGCCAGGGCGGCCGGGACAGCGAGGAGGCCCTTGCCCTGGTCATCGCCTGGGCCACCACCCGGCGGGAGCAGGAAGCGGCGGTCGCCGCGCTCCGCTTCAAGTGCGACGTGCTCTGGTCCCTGCTGGACGCGATCGACCAGGGACCGGCGGGGGAGCGGCCATGACCGGACCGCAGCAGGTCAACTCCGCCTGGAGACCGGCCCTCTCCCGGTCGGTGGTCCTGCGGCACGACCGCGTACGCGACACGGACCTGCTCGTCCTGCCCGAACGCGTCGTCGTGCTCCGGGGCAGCGCCGGGTCCGTCCTGCGCCTGTGCGACGGCGCCAACGACGTCGGCGCGATCGTCGCCACGCTCTCCGCACAGCACCCGGGCGCACCCGTCGCCGACGAAGTCCCGGTCTTTCTGGGGCGATTACGCGCGGAAGGCTGGCTCACGTGACGGCACCGACCAGGCCGGACCCGCCGTGGGCGCTGCTCGCCGAGCTGAGCCACGGCTGCCCGCTGCGCTGCCCGTACTGCTCGAACCCGGTCGAACTGACCGGCCGGGACAGCGAACTGACGACCGAACAGTGGGCCGGGGTGTTCCGCCAGGCCGCCGGCCTCGGAGTCATACAGACACATCTCTCCGGCGGCGAACCGCTGCTGCGCCGCGACCTGACCGAGATCGTCTCGGCCGCCGACGGCGCCGGGATCCATACCCAGCTCGTCACCAGCGGCGTCGGCCTGCACGAGAAACGGCTGGCCGCGCTGACCGCCGCCGGGCTGCGGAGCGTGCAGCTCTCGGTGCAGCACGCCGACCCCGCCGCCTCCGAACACATCGCCGGCGCACGCTCGTTCGCCGCCAAGGAACGGGCCGCCGCCCTCGTACGCGCGGCGGACCTGCCGCTCGGACTGAACGTCGTCCTGCACCGCGCCAACCTCGACGCCCTGGACGATCTCGTCGAACTCGCCCTCGCCTGGGGCGCCGAGCGCCTCGAACTGGCCAACACCCAGTTCTACGGCTGGGCGCTGCGCAACCGCGACGCGCTCCTGCCGGGCCGCGACCAGGTCTCCCGGGCCCGGGTGACCGTCGAGCGGTGGCGGGAACGGCTGGCCGGGCGGCTGGACCTGGTGTGGGTCGTGCCGGACTACGTGGACGGGACGGCCAAGCCCTGCATGGGCGGCTGGGGCGCCGTCTCGCTGACGGTCGCGCCCGACGGCACCGTCCACCCCTGCCCGGCCGCGGCCACCCTGCCCGGACTTCACGCGCCCAACGTCAAGGACCACTCCCTGGAGTGGATCTGGCACGAGTCGACGGCCTTCAACCTCTACCGGGGCGAGGAGTGGATGCGCGACCCGTGCCGCGGCTGCGCGCTGCGGACCAAGGACTTCGGCGGCTGCCGCTGCCAGGCCCACGCCCTCACCGGCGACGCCACCCGCACGGACCCGGCCTGCCGGCTGTCGCCCGACCACGCGCTCGTGACCGACCTGGTGGACACCCTCCCGCACGCGGCGGCGCCCCCGTACGTCTACCGCGACCACCCGGACGAGCGCTCACCCGCGCCCGGTCACCCTTAGAACTTCCTTTCCCCGAACCACCTCCCACTCCCCGACCCCCCACTCCACCCGGAGGAATCCATGCACGGCAGCAAGCCGACGAAGACCCTGGTCAGGACGGCGG
>NZ_MDCR01000006.1 GCF_001723055.1 Streptomyces niveus | reverse complement strand
GCTCGTCACGGTTGGGGCATGGGGGGTGGTGATGGCGTAGGCGGTGTCGAGGATCCGCATCCGCTGGGCGTGGGTGAAGTCGCCCTCGGGCTGCGCGAAGACGGGGATGGACAGCCACGCCTTCTTCTCGGCCATGGTGCTGTGCTGGGCGGTGACCTCTGTGCCGACGACCGTCAGTCCGGCTGCGGTCAGCTGCTCGGTGACTGTTTCCGGCGATAGCTTCGGCGGCCTGTCCGGGTCGCGCGGCGGTGGGGTGTATCCGTGGGCCTCAGCAGCGACTTGGCGGATGAGGGTGTTCAGGGAGGGCCCGGGGCGGGCGGACAGTTCGTCGGGGTGCCGGATACCGGCGAAGCCGCCGCCGATGTTGAAGACGAAGTGCCCGCCTGGGCGCAGGATGCGGGCGACGGCCGCGAACACTGCGGCGGTATCGGTCTTCCAGATCGCGGAGTTGCACACCACGGCATCGACGCTGCTGGCGTGCAGGTGGTCGGCGAGCCGTTCGGCCGGGGAGGTGATCCAGGTCAGGCGGGCGTCGGTCAGGGTGCGGCGGCCGACACGCTGCATCGCGGCGGCGTTGTCGACGGAGACGACCCGGGCGCGGGCAGGGATCAGGTCGAGGATCGCGCGGGCGGTCGCACCGGCGCCGCCGCACAGGTCGACCACCAGGCCGGCGTCGGACAGATGGACTCGACGGGCGAGGTCGCGGCTGGTCACGTCGTACATGGGATGGTCGCGGGTGAAGGCGTTGTACGCCTCGGCGTTGCTGTCCTCGTCCCAGCCGAGGATCGCATCCTGGGGTGCCATGTTGTTGTGGCCTCACTTCTCAGAGCGGCCCGGCAGTCCCGGCCGGGTATTCGGACAGGTCAGAAGAGCGCGGACTGTACGGCGGCGGGCGGTGAGGAGAACTGGGCGCCGAGGACGATGCGCCGGCCCTTGAGGGTGCCGAGGTCGAGCAGGTATGGCAGTTGTTCACCGTCGCCGTCGAGGGTCGCGAGGACCTGGGAGCCGAGGCAGGAGAGCACCGTCAGCCCGTGCTCACCGGAGCGTGGGTCGTGCGGGTACAAGGCGCGCCCGGTTTCCGGCGTGCGCAGCAGATCGCCTTCGCCGGGCGGCTTCCACTGCTCCGGCGTAGCCGGGACGTTCAGGCCACTCAGGGCCTGGGTGGCGTGGTCGAGGTGTTGCCGGTGTGCGGCACGGGCCGGCGCGAGGTCGCGCAGCTCGGCCAGCGTCGTCAGCTTGGTCGCGGCACGCACGGTCTGCGTCAGGCCCAGGCGGCGGGTGAGGGCATCCTCCAGGAACCGCACGGCGCGGCCGTCAGCACTCCGAGCGACGTGGGTGGCGATCAGGGCACCCTGCTCGTCGAGGCGGGAGCGTTTACGGGGCTCGGCCGCGGTGCCGATCTTGGTGGTGCCGTCGGCGAACGTCGCCAGGTACAGCCAGTGCGGCTGGGCCATGTACGCCGCCAGGGCGTCGGGAACGTGCCCGCCGGAGTGGAACCGGTGCGCGAAGCGGAAGTCGTCCCGTCCGGCGCAGGCCGCACACTGGCTGCCGGACTCGGCCGGGGCCCGGTCAGGGCAGGCGACCGTCTCGACGCGGACGCGGCCGGCGAACCGGTACCGGCCGGTGCACCACCGGCCGCTACCGCTCACCTGGTAACTCAGGCGCCTGCCCGTGACCGGGGCGTAGACGAGCGGTCCGCCGGTCACCGGGGCGAGCAGAAGACGTGGGTCTCCGCTCGCCCAGGTGATGCCGTGGCAGACGTATGTCCCGCCGGTAGGCAGGGCCTGGTCCATGGTGCGTTCCTTGTCGCTCGGGGTGGGAGGGCCGGTCAGAGGGTCAGGTGCAGGTGGTTGGCGAGGGCATCGGAGGCGGCCTTGAAGACCTGGTCGCGGTCCAGCTGGGCGACGTCCAGCGTCAGCCAGGCGCCGCGCTTCGCCTGTTCGCGCATCTGGTCCAGGACGGTGTCCTGGTAGCGGATGAAGTCCTCGTCACCGCCGCCGGCGTGGCCGGCCTCCAGGGAAGTGAACGAGCCCTTGCGGACGAGAGCTTCGCGGGCACCGATGTTCAGGAAGAACATCAGGTCCGGCTTTGTCAGATGCGCGAAGACCTGCTCACACAGGAGGGGGGATACCTCGGGGTTGGCCGCGTACCGGGCGAGGATCTTGTGGTGCGCGTTGTCGAGGATCACGTGGGTGCCCGTGGCGAGGGCCGGCTGGATGACGAGCCGGTCCTGCAGGGTGTACCAGGAGGCCAGGGCCAGCAGCCAGTAGTGGTCGCCGCATGCCTGGGCGACGCGGGCGTCGCGCCGGTAGACCACCTCGTTGAGGCGGTCGAGGTAGGCGGACAGCTCCGGGTCCTGGGGGACGTCGGTGCTGTGCTTGCCGATGAGGATTGCTGTGTGGCCGGCGTCGTTCAGGGCCTGGTGCAGGCGGGCGGCGAGGGTGGTTTTTCCGGCCCCGTCACCGCCGACGAAGGTGATCAGCTTCCCGGCTGCGGTGGTGGTCGGCGCGTTCGCCGTCATCGGGATTCTCCCAGGGTGCGGGTCGGGCTGGAGGTCAGGCGGCCGGTGATGATGGTGCGGATGCGGTCCACCAGGACGGCGCGCTGGCGCAGGACGTCGCGGTGCCGCTCATTGGACAGGTCGGCGGGATAGTGGGCGGCGAGGTTGTTGGAAATGACGTGGAGGTAACCGAATCCGATCTCCGCCTGGCGCGCCGCCGCCCCCATGGGGCCGATCTCCGGGTCGACGAAGGCGTACGAGGCGGTGTGCTGGAGAAGCCAGTCGCGGTTCTCCAGCAGGATCGACGGGGAGGAGACGTGCAGACCGCTCTGCACTCCTTCCTCAGCGGCGGCGTACTCGCCGAAGAAGTCGTCCCAGCTCACCATCGCCCCGCGTACCAGGCTGGTGTTGCCGGTCGCCAGCCACGTGTTCGGTTCGATGCCGGGGATCAGCGAGCCGACCTTCCCGACGTAGACGACGTCGCCGGCGCCGAGTTCGGCAAGGCGCGCGACGACCCGCCCGGCTACGTCCCCCCAGATGCTGTGGAGGAACCCGAGGTAGACCACGCGACGGCCGGCAACCTCGGTGCGCTGCCAGGCGTAGCCGCGCCCGCGGGTCCACACGCCGTTCTCGGGAGCGAGGTACTGAAGGCCCCAGCCGACGATCACCAGATCGCCGTCCAGTTGCAGGTCCAGCGCGTGGAGCGCCGTTCGGCACTCCTCCTGCTCGGGCGGCTGGTAGGTGACAGTGCCGTCCGGGCGGCCGGTCATGGCCAGGTACGTGGCGATGATCAGGGCGTAGTGCTGGACGTAGTCGGCTCCGGGGAACGCTTTGACGATGAGGTCACGGCCGTGGACCTCTGCGGTGGGCCGCTCGATGTTGAACAGCTTCCCGGTCTTCTCGTACCGGGAGACCACCGCCGTGCGGTCGTAGCCGCCGATGACGCGGATACTGTCCCACTCCTGGTCCTGGATGAGGTGGTGAACCTTGATCTCCAGGTAGCGCAACAGCCTCTCGCGGGACATGGTGTGCCCGCTGGGGTCGATCGGGGCGGCGCGCAGGAGCCCAGGGGCGGGGTCGGCCAGCAACGGGGTCATCGAAGCTCCTCGGCGATCGTCACGGTGCTGCCGGCCGCCGCGCGGACGACGTAGATGTTCTTCCGGATGAGGTCGAACCGGCCCTCGGGGATCGGCCCGAGCTTCTCGATCCGGGGCGTGGAGGGCTTCTCGTACGGCCCTTCGGGCAGCAGGGAGATGCCCATCGCGCCGAGGATGACCGGGGCCGCGCCGTCCACGGAGGCGATCCACTCGTGCTCGCGCTGCTCGATCAGCTCCAGGTGCCCGGTCCGGCCCAGACCGAGCAGCCGGTAGACGAGCAGATCGTTGACCAGGCCGTGTTCCTGCAGGTAGGCGGTTGCCAACCAGCGGGTGCGGCACAGCTGCTTGTCGGGATCCGGTCGACGCGAGGCCGGCAGGGCGATGGCCCCGGCCCAGTCGCTGGTCACGAAGGCGTCGTAGGTGCGCAGCCACTCGTCATCGTCCGCGGCGTGCAGCACCGCGCACAGCCGGAATGCATCGCCGGACAGCTCGCGGATCTCTCGCGCGGCCCTCTCGCTAGCCTTCAGGGTCGCCGCCCCGTCTCGCATGACGTCCGGCAGGATGATCTCCCTCGCGGACACCGCGAGCGCGGCTTCGACGAGGCTTTCCGCAGGCAGGGCGTAGCCGAGGTCGAAGAGCCCGTTGTCGACGATGATCTCGGCTCCGCGTTCGGCCTCTCGGGCGAAGAAGGCCCGGTAGGTCTCGTCGGACAGGACCCGCTGAGCGGCCACGTGATGGACGCGGGCCGGCTCCTGGGCGACAAAGTCCTCCAGATGCGCGGGCGGGGCGATGACGGAGAAGTCGATGCCTGCGGTGGTGATCACGGCGCCCCCCACTGCCCGGCGGCGATGGTCAGGAACTGCTGCGAGAGAACGGGGTCGGTGCGGAAGCGTCCGCCCATGTGCCCCGAGACGGTGCGGGCGGCCTCCATCCGTACCCCGCGCATGCTCATGCACAGGTGCACGCCGTTTACGGCGACGGCGATATCCTCACGGCCGATCACGCCGGTGAGGTACTCGGCGACCTGCCGGGTGAAGCGCTCCTGTACCTGGAGCCGACCCGCGTAGTGCTGGGCGATCCGCCCGAATTTCGACAGGCCCACTACCTCGCCGTCCGGCACGTATCCGGCCGTGACCTTCAAGTGCATGGGCAGCATGTGGTGCTCGCAGAGCGACCACACGCTCATGCCGCCCACGACAACCAGCTGTCCGCGCAGCTGGGATTCGGGGAAACAGGTTGCCGTCGGGGTGTCCTCTGGGGACAGGAACTCCTTCCACCAGGCCGCGACACGGTCCGGGGTACCCGTCAGCCCCTCACGGGCGGGGTCCTCGCCCAGCTCGACCAGGAGCTGGTGGATCAGACCGGCGACCCGGTCGGTGTCGATGACCGCAGTGGGCCCGGGGACGGCGGCGGTCGGCGACGCTGCCGGGCTGGCGATAGAGGTCGTCATGGGCGTCTCTCGTTTCCGGGGACTGGGGGAATGGGTGGGGCGTGGTGGCGCGTGGGTCAGCGGCCTCGGGTGTCCGCGAAGGCCAACACGTGAAGCCGGGTGGTGAAGTGCCAGTGCCGGGCCGCGACCGAGTCCGCGAGGACCTGGGTGGTCGCGGTGATCGCCTCGGGGGTGGTGCCCTCCGGCATCACCCACACCGGCGCGAGGCGGTGGGCGTCGGCCAGCTCGGCGATCCGGTCGAGGTCGGCCATCGTGGAAGCGACGAACTTGAACGCCGCCCTCCCGGAGACCACAAACGCCTCCAGCGCGTCGGGCACGATGCTCTTGGCCTCTTTGACGCCGAAGCTGTCGAGCTTGGGCGAGACGTTGAACCGGACCCCGTCGGCCATCAGCTCGGGAGCGGGCGCGATGGTGCCGTTCGTCTCGAACTCGACCCGCTTGCCGCCTGCTGTCAGCGCCCGGACGAGAGGCACCAGCCGCGTCTGCTGGATCAATGGCTCGCCGCCGGTGATCACGACCAGCCCGACCGGCGAGGACGCGGCCCAGGCCACCAGGTCCGCGACGGACCGCTTCGTCGACTCCTTGCGCGGATCGAACTGGGACCAGTCCCAGGTGTACTTCGTGTCGCATTTCGTGCAGGTCAGGTTGCACCGGGACAGACGGATGAACAGCGCCGGGTGTCCGCAGCTCGGCCCCTCGCCCTGAAAGGTCGGCACCTCGACACCGAAGCACTCCGAGACCATCAGGCGGGATCCGCTTCCGTCAGCAGTCGGTTCGTCGGTGACCGGCTCGGATGCGGTCACTGCCCCTCCACGTCGAAACGGGCCCAGCTGCTCTGGGTCTCGCGGACTAGGACGGCGACCAGGCGGCCGGTGATGGCGGGCTGAAGGTTCTGGATGAACCAGCCCGCCAGGAACTGGGCCAGGAGCTCCGAGGTCGGCTCGAAGGGAAGAATCTCGTGCAGGTTGTGGTGGTCGAGTTCGGTGTTCAGGAACTCTTTGAACGGAGCGAGCGCCCCGAAGTCCGTGACGAAGCCGGGCTCCTCCAGCGAGGGAGCGGCGAGGATGACCTCGACCTCGTAGCTGTGCCCGTGCTGGCGGGAGCACTTGTGCTCGGACGGCAGCCCGGGAAGCCGGTGGCCGGCCTCGAAGCTGAACGTCTTTCCGATGGTGAAATCGCCGGGCGGTAGTGGAACAGCACTGAAGTCCATTAGTTTCCTTCGCAAGTTGAGGCCGAGGCTGCCTCGGGCGGATGAGGCAGCCGCTTCTTCAGGCGGCTGCGGGGCGTTCGTGCGAATAGGCTTGAGCGGCCCGGTTCAGGGCGTCCGTGAACCGCTCGGCGCGTTCGTCTCCCTCGGCCTCCTCGGCGCGGAGGCCGCCGAAACGGGCCCAGTAGCGCCTGCAGACGTCGCTGTTCATGACCATCGCGGCGAAGAACGGCAGTTGTCCGTCGCGGACGAAGCCGAGGCGGTCGCGCAGGCTGAGGGTGCAGATGAGCTGATTGGCGTTCAGCAGCTGCATGTACTCCTTGACGTCCATGTCCTCGGGGGCCCAGAGCTTGGCGAGGTCGGGGTTGGTGGACATCTGGGCCAGCCAGTCGAGCTGGTTCCGCGCGACGGTCGCCTCGTTCCGCTGGGCCTGGTGCCGTACGTCCTGCCGGAGCCGGGCGGATCCGACCAAGGCGGTGGTGAGGGAGACGGCAGCGCCGGCAGCGAGGACAGCGGTGGTGAGCTTCATACGTCAACGGTCCTTATCGGTAAGGGAGATCGGTGGGGGAGTCGGATCGGTGGAGTGGGCGGGCCCCGCTGGCTCATGCGGCCCCCGCGAACACGACGACGGTCGGGGCACTGCCGCCCCGGCGATCCAGGGCGAACCGGCGACGCACCGTCTCCAGGGCGACGGTGATCGGTGACAGCCCGACGAATGCCCTTCGCACGTCCAAGGAGTCCGGAGGCCCACCGGGTGATCGGCTGGACGGTGTCGTCGTGGCGGTCGGGCAGGGTGTGGATGCAGCCCAGGAAGCGGCACGGGCCCTGTCCCCATTCGAGGTCGGGCGCGGGCTGCGGGATCATGCAGGGCAGCAGCAGCCCGTCCTCGAACAGCCCGGCCGACTCCGCCTGCGGGTCGCCGAACAAGGCCGGGATATCGGCTCGGGCGGGTACCGGCAGGCCGCGCATGCTGAGCCAGCGCAGATGGTCCTGGGCGAGTGCGATGGCCTCGTCTCTCGCGGCGTCCGCGCCCGGAGTCCGCATCTCGTACACGGTTGCTGGCGCGCGCTGGTGCAGGGGTGCGGGAGACGGCTCGGTGACCGGCGCGGCGGGTGACGGGTTCACTGGACCGCTTCGCTCTGCACCGTGCCGGTCGGCCTGGCACCCAGCAGGCCCCATGCGTGGGCGAGGACGACGAGCTGGGTGACATCGGCGGCCCCTGTCTCGGCGATCAGTTCGTCGAGTGCGGATCGGAGATCGGCGGGGGCGATCTTGGCGGCGAGGGCGATGTCGCGGGGGGTGCTGTGCTCAGCGACCGCCTTCAACAACTGCTGCTGCTCCGCGTTGAGCTCCGGCGCCGGCCGGTCCGTCGTGGGCGGGGCGACCTGCCCGGTACCCAACAGGAGATGCACGAACACCTGCGGCTTGCTGCGGGGCGGGCAGTGGACACTCTCCCGGATGTCGCGGACGTACTGGCGGATGGTGTCGGCGGACAGCCCGGTCGCCGTGGCGAGGTCTCGGTTGGTCGTGACACCGTCCACGATGTGCCTGGCGATGCGCTGCTTTGTCGGACTCAGCGGTGTGATCGGTGCGCTGGTCGTCATGGACGGGATCACGGCTGTCTCTTTCTCGGCTGGGTTGACGGTCACGGGGAGGGGTGCCGCCGGTCCCCGCGGGGGACGGGGCCGGCGGCACGGGCCCATGCGCGGCGGGCGGGATTCACGGGGTGCCGCGCACGGGGGTTCCTGCCGCGGTGGGGTCGGGCTGAGCCCAGGCGGTTTCGGCGGCGAGGCGTTCGGACCAATGGATGTGGTCGTCGTCGAAGGCGGCGTCGGCGAGGCGTATTCGCTGGACTTCGCCGGTTCCGGCCGGTGGGTAGGTGTGCTGGATGTCGCGCCACAGGCGCTGCAGGACGTAGTCGCGGTCCAGGGCGTGGGCGCCGTGCAGTTCCATGGCGTCCTGGGCTGACGTCTTGGCCCACTTATGGCCCAGGTACTTAGCGTTGATCAGGTCGGTGTCGCAGGACAGGCCCTGGTCGAGGAGGTGCACGGACTGGTAGGCCAGGATTCGTCCGGCGCGCAAACGGGCCTCCATGTCACCGACGCGGTCCCGCAGGACCGGCAGATCGGACAGGGCGCCCCGGTAGCGGGGACGTGCCTTGAGGCGCGCGGTCGTTGTGGACATGACTGCCTCGTGGATCCCGAGGCAGACCGCGGCCAGGTTGGGGCGGCCGTACAGGATGCTGCTGCTCTGGGCCACGCTCACCCCCTGGCCGATCTCTCCGATCACGTTGTCCGCAGGGACGCGGACGTGGTCGAGGTCGAGGCGGCCGGCGGAGAAACCGTGCAGGCCAAGACCGGGGCGGTGAGCGGTGACGGAGAGCCCGTGGCGGTCGGATTCGACCATGAACGCGGTCAACGTCTGCGAGGTACGCACGCCCGCCTCGGCGGTTCGAGCGAGAACGAGGTGGGCTCCCGCGAGATGGCTGTTGCCGATGTGGGCCTTGCTGCCGTTGATCACCCACTGGTTGCCGGTGCGCTCGGCGGTGGTCTCGATGCCGCCGATGTGCCCGCCGGCGGTCGGTTCGGTCACGGCGATCGACAAGAGCAGTGAACCGTCCGCCACCCGCGGCAGCCAGCGGCCCTTCTGCTCATAGGTGGCGAAGTGCAGCAGGGCGCCGACGGGGATCAGGGTGGCTTGCAGGATGGCCGCGGCAGCCGCCGAGACGCAGGCGATGCGGTGGATCAGGACCGTCTTGGCCACATGGCCGGCGCCCAGACCTCCGAAGGCGGACGGGACGGTGACGGCGAACCACCCACGCTGTGCCATGAGTTCGGCGACCTTGCGCTCCACCCTGCCCGGTGCGGCTTCCATCCGCACGGCGCGCGGCGCGACCTGCTCGGCCGCGAAGGCGTCCACCTCGCTCCACAGCAGTTCGTGTCGGGCGGTGAGATAGGGGCGCAGCGCCGGAGGCGGTGTGGCGGGTGCAGCGGTCATGGTCGTCTCCCTCTCCCTGGGTGAAGGTCGCGTGGTGGAGCGGCCGGGGATCGCTTGCGGCTCATGGGTGGGGGTGGTGGAGCGGGCCTAGCGGACGGGCGTGTGGGCGATGCGGGCCATCGCCTGGACGCCGGCGTTGATGACGATGTCTCTGAGTCGTCGGGCCTCGCTCAGGGGCCGTTCCTTGGGGTCGATGACGCAGACCGTGCCCAGCACGGTGCCGCTGTCGTGGATGAGCGGTGCGCCGAAGTAGGAGCGGATCCCGACCGCGTCGACCACATGGTTGCCGCTGAATCGGGGGCTGGCGTGCACGTCGTGCAGCGGGAGGGCCTTCTTGCGGGCTACGACTTCCGGGCACCAGCCGTGGTCCTGGTTCATGGTGCGGCCGACCATGATGTGCCCGCTGTCCGCGGGCGGCTGGTGCAGTCCGACGAAGGTCTGCTCGTCCAGGAGCAGATTGACGAACCCGTACAGGAATCCGGCCTGCTCGGCCATGTCGCGGGCCAGGTCGTCGAAGTCCTCGCTGGCAGCGGTGGACACGCCGAGACGCTCCAGCAGTTCGTACCGCTGCGCCAGTTCGGTCGGCTGCTGGGCCTGAAGGCCGGTGACCGTGGCGCCGGCCGGGATGGACAGCCCGTGGGCGGTGTCCCGCATGCCGCGTTGTGGCAAGGACAGCGCGGACGGGGCATTCTGCGGCGCGAGGTGGGGGTTGTTGGGCTGATATGACATCAGGCGTCCTGGAGGGTGGCGTTGGGTGCGGGGTGAACGGGAGTTGCCGGTGCGTTCTCGGCGTGGCCGACGAGAGTCAGCAGGACGCCGGCGACGTCGCTCGGATTGCGGGCGTCGCAGGTGACCACCGGTACACAGGCGGGCAGTTCGAGGGCGGCGCGGACCTGTTCGGGTTGGTAGCGGTGGGCTCCGTCGAAGTGGTTCACGGCGACGACGAAGGGCAGGCCGATGTCTTCGAAGAAGCTGACGGGGGTGAAACTGGTCTCCAGACGGCGGGTGTCGATCAGGACGACGGCGCCGACGGCTCCGCGGGAGAGGTCGTACCAGAGGTCGACGAACCGGTCCTGGCCGGGCGTGCCGAACAGGAACAGCTCCAGAGGCACGGGTGCGTCGGGCAGGCTGAGGCGGCCGAAGTCGAAGGCGACCGTGGTGGTCTGCTTGGCCTCGACGCCCTCCAGGCTGTCCACGCCGGTGCTCGCCTCGGTCAGGTACTCCTCTGTGCTCAGCGGGGTGATCTCGCTGACCGCGCCGACGGCGGTGGTCTTGCCCGCGCCGAAGCCACCGGCGATCACGATCTTCAGCACGGTCGGTGCATCGGAATGCGGGCGCGACGGAGTCCGCAGGGCCGCAGCCGGGTCATCCGGCCTGGAGGTAGGCGATGGCATCGGGCCACTTCCTTTTCAGGCCCGCAGACAGGGCCGCCAGCATTTGCAGGGAGGGACGTGCATCCGCGTCCGTGCCGGACGCGGCGTAGGGGGCGGTGACGGGGACAACGAGGGCGTCGGCGTCCAGGAGGTCCGAGACGAGGATCTTGACGGCGGTGACGGGGCGGCCGAGCCGTCCCGCCAGCTCGGTCACCGACCGCCGGTGCTCGCGGCACAGGGCGAGGATCTCTTCGCATTCCTCGGCCTGGCCCGGGCCGGGCCGTCCGGGTCCGGCGTCCAGTACGGTGTCCAGACCCAGCAGGTGTCGCGGCCTGGTGCGCCCGCGCGTCAGCGTGTAGGTCCGCACGAACGTCGAGTCCTCGGCCGCGTCGCCGCGGGCGCTCACCGGACCTCATCACCCGTGCCGACTCGGACAGGGATCTGCATGTAAGGGGCGAACTTTTGCACCAGGCGCCCCATCTCGAATCCGGCGGTGCCGGCGTCGGCGTCCGGGGTGGCGATGACGGCGAGGATGGTGTCCACTTCACCGCGTTCGTTGCCGGGGTGGTCTTCGAAGGCCGCGCTGCGACCGGCGCTCTGGACGAAGAACAGGCAGTCGTCTCGCTCGATGACGACCTGCCTGGCCGGCCGCTTGCGGTGGCTGGGGCCGGTGATGTTCGACGCGAGGGAGGCCACTCCGCTGAGCGCGGCCGACAGTTCGTCCGCCCAGTCCTTGTCGACTTCGCTGTCCAGCAGTCGCAGTCCGTCGCGCGACAGCAGGACGGCGTGCGTAACACCCGGAACCTCCGCGGCGAACTGCCGCAGCAGCCAGGCCATGTCCTCCCGCTGAAGGTTCGCCGTCGTCTCGGGTGCGGGCGCGACGCCGGTCGTCACGTGGTTGTTCTCAGGGTGGGTGTTCATGAGGATCGCTCCAGAAGGGGGAAGGGCCGGCGGATATGTCCGGGCGACCGGGAACGCGGACGGAAGGGGCGATGGTCAGGGCTTGGGCTGCTGTGAAGCGGGAGGGGAACCGGCGGTCCCGCCGGCCTCGATGCCGGTGCGGAAGGCGGCTGCGAGCCCTGGCGTCGCCGCGGTCGCGGGGGCTTGCTCCCGTTCATGTGGCGGGGGGAACGAACCGGCCCGCCGCGTACGGGTGGGAAGCGCGGGCGCATCCGCCGAGTGTTCCGGCGCTCCGGCCCCCGGTGACCTCACGGTGATGGGGCGTGCGATCTGGTCTGCCGGTGGGTCGGCTGGTGCCCCAGCAACCTGGGGCGGTGGGGTTGCGGAGGGGTGTACTGCCCGGCGGCGGGCGCCCGCGTCACCGACGGGAGGAATCGCCACGAGGAGCCGTGCCGGAATCACGACCAGGGCCGTGGTGCCTCCCGTTACGTTCTCCTGGAGGAGAACGGACAGCCCGTGCGACTGAGCGATCTTCGCAGCGACCAGCAAGCCGAGCTGTCCCGCGCGGACCTGGCCGCTGACGTCGACCTCGTCAGGCGCCGCGAGTAGCCGGTTCATCTGTTCGCGTGTCTGGGGAGGCATAGGGATGGCCCGGTCCTCGACCTCGACCGCCAACCCGTTCGGCACCCGCTGCGCCCGCAGAGTCACCTTCGTCCTCGGATCGGAGCACTCGCAGGCGTTCTCGATCAGCTCGGCCAGCAGGTGTGTCAGATCCGGACCCACGTGTCCCGGAAGGCCCAGCTCAGCGCCCACGGAACCGGCCGCGACCGCCACGCGCGGGTACTGCACCACCTCGGAGACCGCACCGCGCAGCGCGGTCGTGACGGGAACAGGCCGGCGCACGCTACGCAGAGACTGTCCGCCCAGCACGGCCGTGCTCTCCACCTGGCGACGCATTCGCGTCACGAGGTGATCGATCTCGAAGATCTTCGACAGCAGCTCTGGATCGTCGGTCAGCATCTCCAGCTGACTGAGCGCCTCCAGGGCCTTGCCGACCAGGGCGTGTTCCCGCATTGCCAGGCGGCGCAGCACTTCCAGGAGGACGACGGACTGGGACTCGTCGTGCACGCGTATCAGCGAGGCGACGGCCTGTACCTGGAGCGCGCTCAACGCCTTGTCGATCTCTGTGGTCGAACTGGCCGGCTGCGGCATCTTCCTGTCCGGCAGTGGCGGCCGTGCCCCTCGGCACAGCTCGTCCGCCGACCACCGCACCGACTTCTCGACGGCTGCCGCAGCTCCCGCGACCGCGGTCAGCTCCGCTGCCCGCCGTTCCTCCACGGCACCAGCGGCAGTTCGTGCACAACGGGCCGCCACCACCGCGACTCCGACCAGCCCGCAGACAACGCAGACGAGCAGCCAGAAACCCACCAAGGCCGTCGACCAGACGGTGAAGGCAGCGCCCAGCAGCGTCGTAAGAAGCAGCAGGGGCAGCGCCACGGCACGACGGACACAGTGCATTGTGAAGGCGTCGATTTGCGGAGGTCGCCGTCTGCGGTGGCCGGTCGCGGCCGGCCTTGTCGGGAACGTGCTGTCAGACATGGAAAACCTCGTCAGTGGGGAGGGGCGGCCAAGCGTGCTGCGACGTCAGGTCCTTGCAGGGCTGACGCAGTCGATCAGGACGAACTCGGTGGTTGCCGGTGCGGGGGAAGTTCGTTCTGGCTCGGGATGTGGTTCTCGTCCTGAAGAGCGGCGTGGCCGGTTCCTCGACCACTGCGGAGAACTAGCCATGCCATGGAGCCGAGAATCAGGGCGATCAGAACTGCCCCGGTGACGGTCATGCCCGGGGCACCGACGCGGCCAGAACCAAGCAGGCGAAGGCAACAGCGAAGACCGAGCCGCGCAGCACGTTGATCCGCGGCTTCCACCAACGCCCTCTCTGCGGCTGCCTTACGGGGGTAGGGCCGTGGGCTTGCACGGCGGCGAGGAGTGCCTGGGTTGCCTCGGCCAGCTTGACCAGATGCACCCTGCTGGGCATGTAGCCGGCAGGGACACCCGCCGAACCGAGCTGCTGCGCACCGAGTAGCGCTGATGATTCTGGCGGGGCCACGAACCCAAGTTGGCTGATGTGACCGTGCAGGCGCAGCGCGAGTTCCTCCACGTCACTGGCGCTCTCCGGCAGCGGCGAGTCCTCGCCCAGGACGAGCGCCACCGTCTCCGCCGCGGCAACCGCTTGATCTCGCTGCACACCGGCCGGCCCCATGCCGATGTGGCCCCGCGACCTGCCTCGACCATCGCGGTGAGAGGCTTTCCGGTGCAGGACCAGCGACAGACGCATAACACAACTCCTTTTTGAATCTGGCCAAGTTGATTGAGGTTGGCGGTGGGGTGGCGCCGGTTGACGTGCAATGTGAGTGATCCGGCCGCTACGTTGAGCGAACCGTGAATCCCCGCTGGGGGGTATGCCTGCACGGCGGCCAAGGCCGTCAAAGGCGTCAAAGATCATTTCGGAACCGAGGGGCAGTCCATGGCCCGTGAGCGAAACGTCTCCCTCGCCGCACTCCTGCGTGAAGCGGGCTGGTCGCAGCCCCAAGCAGCAGCCGCAGTCGCCAGAGTGGCCGCAGAGACCGGTGTGCGGGAGCTGGAGGCCGTCTCCCGCTCGCACATCGCCATGTGGGTCCAGGGCACGAAGCCCAGCGGAAGATCGCGGCATATCCTTCGAGAGACGCTGTCCCGCAGGCTCCGCCGCCCGCTCACTCTGGCAGACCTCGGACTGGAAGAAGAGCCGACTGGCACGACCGACAGCGGTTCCGACTGGAGCGTCGCCCCTCTGACCGTGCTGGCCGAGCTGGGAAGCGACGATCTGGACATGCACCGACGCAAGCTGCTGGCGACCGCCGCGTACTCCGCCGCCGGCCTCGCCCTGCCCACCGCCTCGTGGTGGGCAGCCGCTCCCGCTGCGGCAGCCAGACGGGCGGCAGTCTCCCCCCGGCTGGTGGCCCAAGCCGACATCGACGACGTCCGCGACATCACGAACTTCTACTCCGCGCGTGACCAGCAGCGCGGCGGAGCCTCCGGGCGCTCGGCCCTGGCCAGCCACCTTCGCGACGAAGCAGTCCCCCTGCTCGGTAGCCGATTTCGCAGGGAGAGGGATCGCTTGGACACCTACTCCGCCGTCGCGGAGATGACATACCTCGCTGGCTGGATGGCCTTCGACGCCTCCGAGCACCGCACGGCCCAGCGCTACCTCACCCTGGCCGCCCGCATCGCGGCCGAAGCAGGGGACGGACCACTCGGCGGCCACATCCTGCGCGCCCTCGCACACCAGGCAGTGGACCTCGGGCACCCGCGCAGAGCACTCGCCCTGGCCGACGCCTCCATGTCCCGCGACCGCTACGGCCAGGCCAGCCACCGCGAGAAAGCCCTGCTCGCGATCGTTCACGCACGATCGCTCGCGGCCGACGGCGACCTGCCCGGCACCCTCGCTGCCATCACCCGCGCCGAGCGGGACCTCGCCCGCGCCGACAACGACGAAGCGCCAGGCCGCGTGGACTTCTTCCAGGAAGCCTCCCTCGCCCACGAGACCGCCTGCGCCCTGCGCGACATGGGCAAGCCACTCGACGCGGAGATCCACTTCCAGCGGAGCGTCGCCACCCGCCGCCGGCAGCAATACGCCCGCACCCACAGCGTGACGCTCGGCTACCTCGGCGCCGTTCAGGTCCAGCAAGGACGCCTCGATGAGGCGTGCGCTACCTGGGGCCACGCTCTCGATGCCATGGCCGGCGTCCAGTCCGGCCGCGCCCGCGACGTCATCGTTCGGATACAGAGCGACCTCTCGCCGGTCCGGCAACGCGGAGGTCCCCACGTCGCCGAACTGGACAGCCGGGCACGGGAGATGCTGCGGGCCATAGGCTGACCCTGGACAAGTCCGGTCGCTTAGCGTGACGGCTGCCGAAAGCGCAACTTTGAGGGAGAGGAACAAGCCCCGATGGCGACCTACGAAGTCGAATCGATCGCAACGGTGGTCGGTGGGCACACCCGCGTTCAGGACGACTACCAGGGCGGGGTTGAATCTGTCATCCGCCTCAACGAGGCGTATCCCCTCGAAACCTTGCAGGGCATCGACGAGTTCTCCCACTTGACGGTGACGTGGCGCTTCCACCTGGCGCGGCCGGAAGACATCCAACTGCACGCGCGCAGCCCCCGAGGAAACCCGACGTGGCCGGCGACCGGTACGTTCGTCCACCGCAACCACCGGCGGCCCAACCAACTGGCCACCAGCTACCCGCGGTTGCTGAAAGCGGAGGGCCGGGACCTCCTGGTCACGGATCTCGACGCCGTCGACGGGACGCCGATCATCGACCTGGCCCCGTACTTCGAGGAGATGGGACCTCGAAGCGACATCCGTCAGCCAGCGTGGCCTGGCGAAATGCTTGCCACGTACTGGCTGGACGCTTCGGAACGTCCATAGCTCGACTTCCCGTAATTCCTTCAAGGCGGTCCTCGCACGGGTAGCCATCAGGGCCTGCCTGCGGAGATCCGGGACTTACACCACGTCGCCCGGCCGTCCTTGCTGGTGCCCCAGTCTGCGGAGAGGGTCAAGCCGTCTCGGATGAGCCGCTCGACTTCTCCCCAGCCAGGTCGCTGCCAGGGTGGCGTGTAGAGGGTGCGGCTTGCGCGCGGGCTCGGGAAGTACGTCGTGGTCACGGGGACGGCTACGTCGTGGAACCTCGCTGCTATCACGTACCCCTGCTGCTCGGCCTCGGCATGGAGGGTGTTCCAGTCTTCCCTCGGGCTGGCTCGTCTGCCCAGCACCAAGCTGTAGGCGAGCAAGCGGAGTTGACGGTCGTCGGCCTGAGGATCCTGCTTTTCGATGGCCTTGCGGCGAAACTGCTGACGGAGCCGTTGGAACTGCCCAGTGCGGGAGGGGCCCTCTGACCTGGTCACCTTGCGGTGGCGCTTGCGAGTCGTGGGATGGCCGGTGTCCAGCGAGTCGCTGTGGCGGGGCGCCGCCGTTGTGTCCGCCTGTTCGTCGGCGCTCACCATCCGCGCTCCGCTGAAGAGGCGCTGTTCCCCGGAGGACATCTTCCGGCTGATCCTGTGCGGTGGGCTGACCTTTTCTGTCTCGTCCATGGCTCAGACGCTCCAGGCCCCGACGAGTACTCGGCCGATCATGTCCGGGTCGACTCGCGCAGCCCTCGGCCTCTCGGTGCCGGCTGTTCGAGACGGGCCCGGGGAGCGCGTCGACCGCTCGTCTTCGTCAACTCGATCGACCGGGATAAGAGCGGCCTCGGCCCACACCACCTTGCCGGGCAGGCTGCCGCGAGCCGGATAGTGGCCCCAGCGCCTGCTCATCGCTGCGACGATGAAGATGCCCCGGCCCCCCGTAGCCTCAGCGTCGACCTCCTTCAGTACGGGCGGCTTCGTGTCGCGGTCCCACACCGATACCCTCACGGCGTCGCCGACGATCTCCAGCGTGAACTCGAAGGTCTGCGCCCTGTCTCGCGCCGAGAACGGGGAGGGTTCCTCCCCGCCATCCTTGGGATGCCGGACGGCGTTCGTCGCCAGCTCTGACACCAGAAGCTGCACCGTCTCGATGGTGTCGGAGCGCACGCCCCAACGGGACAGGACGTCCGCGGTGTGCAGGCGGGCCAGGCCGACAGCGTTGGGGGTGTCGGCCAGCATGAGGCGGTTTCGCGGGTGTGGTGCCTGGGACACGGTGTGCCTCCCGAGTGGGGAGAGGAGCGCGGGGTGCGTTCGCTGGCTCTCGCTCGTTTGCGTGATGGGACCGCCTGACCCGGGATCGGCGGTTGAGCAACGGCAGACGACATCCCGGGTTCGTGCCTTCTCCGGCCCGCAGGGCCGGTGCCGGCTCATCGCGGCTGCACGGTTGTTCCCGGACCGGGTACGTCCATAAGAGAACCGCTCCGATGTCCCTGTAAGAAGGGTGCACGGAGGATGTCTCCGGCCACGCGGGTTGGCACGGTTGGTGAAGGGTTGGACAGATGGCGAGCACAAGGCGTGACCACGGGCAGCGAGGGACGTCGGGACGTTTCGAGGACCGCCGGATTGTGGTGACGGGCGGCTCCAGAGGGCTGGGCGAGCACGTCGTGCGCTTGCTCCTGGCGGAAGGAGCGCGCGTGGCAACCTGTGCCCGGAACTCCGAGCCGCTGGAGGCGCTTCGAAGTTCCCTCGGTTCGCCGGACGAACTGTTCACCCGGCCATTGGATGTCTCCGCCCCGGAGCTGCTGGAAGGGTTTGTGGACGAAGCTGCGTCAGCGCTGGGTGGCCTGGACGGCGTCGTCGCCTGCGCCGGCGGCGCGCGTGGTCGGGGAATCGCCGAGGCAACGGCTCAAGACTGGTCGGCAACGTGGGAGATGAACGTCGGTCATGTTGCGCGGCTGGTCGCGACCGGTGCCCCGCACCTTCGGGCTGCCGACGGCGGCCCCATTGTCGTGGTGGCGTCGGTCTCCGGTTGGAAGCCAGGACCCCAGGCTCAGTACGGCGCGGCGAAGGCGGCCCAGATCCACATGGTGTCGTCGTTGGCGAGGGAACTGGCCATGGACGGCATCCGCGTGAACGCGGTCTCGCCCGGGTCGATGCTAATCCCAGGCAAGCGGTGGGATCGGATGCGCCGAGAGGATCCGGCGGCCTTCGACCGCTTTCGCGCGGAATTCCCCGGGGGTGACTTGGTGCGTCCGGAGGAGGTTGCGGACGTGATCGCGTTCCTGCTCTCGGACGAATCCCGGGGAGTGACAGGAGTCAATCTTCCTGTCGACAAGGGACAGAACGCGCCAACGCCGGAAGGGTACTGACGGGAGCAGGTCAGGCGGCAGTGCCGAGAATGGGCCTGGCGCGGAGTTCGAATTCGCGCACGATCGGCTCGCCATGGTGGGGAGTAAGGCGTGCGCGGAAGTCGCGCAGGGCCTGGACGGAACGCTCGCTGTGAACGCCGCTGAGCAGGTCCAGGGCGTTGCCGGCGGTGTCGACTGCCTCGTCCAGCCTGTCCTGTTGGAGGAAGGCTGTGGCGAGTACCGAGCGGCTGATCGCCTGGCGGCGTCGCCGGTCGCTGTTCGCCTCCACCGAGGCGTTGGCGAGGCGTTCGGCCTGTGATGCCTCGCCGAGGTCACGGTGGACCAGGGCGGCCTCGGCTTCAAGATAGTGGTGGTCCAGGAAGCGGACCCAGGGCGATTCCTCGGCTGGACCACGGCTGATCTCCAGCCTCTTGCTGGCCGCTTGCAAGGAGGCGGTGGCCTGACGGCTGTCGCCGAGAGCGGCGTAACCGCGGGCGGCCATGGCGTACAGCCGCATAAGACCCAGTGGGCTGCCTGCCATCTTCGCGGTCGCGATACCCGCTCGGGCGAGCGAGACTCCTTCCGCCGGGTTGCCGAGGCTGGTGGCGAGGTGGGACATGCCTGCCAGGATCTGTCCGCCCAGTACCCGATCGCCACCTTCGGCGCACAGCCTGAGCGCCTGGATCATGTACCGCTCGGCGAGGCCGTAGTCGGCGGTGTCGTACGAGCACCAGCCGGCGGTCGCTGCCATCTTCGCGGCCGATGTGTAGAGGAGCCGGCGCTGGTGGGTGGGCATGTTCCGCTGTTGCAACATGGGCGCGAGCTGCGTGCTCAGGTAGTGCACGATGCTCGCCCTGACTCCGCCGCCGCCGAAACGGTTGTCCATCTCGTCGAACATGTCGATCATCGCCTGGACCTGCGCGACGGGGCCTCCGTCGGCGACAGCAGCGAGGCGTGGAGCCTGATCGTCCTCCAGGAGCCAGAGAAGCCACTGCCGCTGGGGGTCCATCAGGGCCGTGGCGACGAACGGCACCGCCCCTAGGAGGCTGCGCCGGGAGATGTCTGTGGAGCCGAGCTCCGCGAGAGTGTGCAGTGTTTCACCCACGTCTTCACGGTACGTCAACGCCCGGGCAACCACGGGCCGCTGGTGTTGCTCCGGGAATCCGAGGTCAACAGGGGCAAGGGGGCGACCCAGGAACTCGGCCAGGGCGGCGGCGATGAATTCCGGCGCCCGATCACGAGGGATCATTCCCTGCAGCCACCGGGTCACGGACGCCTTGTCGTAGCGGGTGACCACTCCCTGCAGCGCGGCCAGTTCGTTGACCTTGCGGGCAAGGGCCGCGTGAGAACGGCCGGTTTCCGAAATCACCGCCGCGAGCGCGGCGTTGGCCTCGCCGGCGCCCTTTGCACTTCCCATGCGTAGATGATGCCTTGTCGATCACCCTCTGTCCCACCCTTTCGACACAGGGCCATGGAATTACAACCCTCGTACAACCGAACAACCCCGTTACCCCCTCCTCGGAAGGGGCGTCTGCGAGGAGACTGGGAGGGCTGAGGGACGACGGCCCTTCCCGGCAAGGACGCTGCGGACGTCGCCAATGCCCTCAGCACGGGAGGGAGAACAGCATGCAGCCAGTAGTGATCCTGGACTGCTTCACCGTCGAGCCGAGCGGTCTCGGCGTACCGCCGTATCTGTCGACCTACGTCCGGAACGCCTGGTCGGCACTGCGCCGGGCAAGGCCGGAGGCGGACGTCCGGTACGTGACCATCGACGATATCCGCTGGTGTCTGGCTGGCGGCAAGCCCACCGTCGAACCGCCCCAGAGCGACCCGTTCACGTACTCCACCACCGTCAACCGGGACGCCGCTATTCAGCTCCTGCGGGATGCCGAGATCGTGATCGTCATCGCCGGAGACGCCGTTCCATCCGTCCATCTGCACGCAGTGAACGGATCGTTCGAGGAGATCGCTCGCGCGCTCGCCTGCGCGCGGGGCCGCCGTTACCTGCTCGGGCCGCTGTCCACCTACGCCCTGGCCGCTCCCGCCGAATACGCCGGGTTGTTCGACGCCGTCCACACCCACACGGTGACGTCCGGCGACCTCCTCCTCGGTAGCCACCGCCCAGCCGCCTACGGGCAGATGCAACACGAGCGCGGGTCTTTCACGGGTCTCGTCGATCAGATGCCCTGGCGGCCGATCGCCGAGCTGGAGCTGTACCGCGGATGCACCCGGCGCAAGTTCTGCGACTTCTGCCACGAACCGGCGAAGTCCCCCCTTGTCGCCTTCCGCGAGGTCGACGACGTCGTCACCGAGGCTGCCCAGCTCTACGCGGCCGGCGTCCGTAACTTCCGGCTCGGCCAGCAGACCTGCTTCTTCTCGTACCGCAACCGGGACGAGGAAGCGATCCGCGCCCTGCTCGGCGGCATCCGGGAGCACTGCCCCGAGCTGGAGGTGCTCCACATCGACAACGCGGACCCCCTCGCCGTGGCCGCGCCCGTCGGCTTGCGCATCGCGAAGCTGGTGGCGGACTACTGCACCGAGGGCAACTGCGCGCCGATGGGCATCGAGAGCTTCGACCCGGCAGTCATCGCGAGGAACACCCTCACCTGCACGCCCGAGATCCTGATGCGCGCCGTCGAGCACGTGAACGAGGCGGGCGCCGCCCGTGGCCCCGGGGGTCTGCCGCTGCTGCTTCCGGGCCTGAACCTGATCTACGGTCTGCCCGGCGAGACCCACGGCACCCACGTGGCGAATCTCCGGGGCCTGGCAGAAATTCTCGACGCCGGGCTGCTGTGCCATCGGACGAACGTCCGCCAGGCGAGGGCCTTCCCCGGTACCCCGCTGGCTGCGCTCGGCGAGCTGGAGCAGCTGCCCTCGGCGGAACACTTCCCGTCCTGGAAGGCGGACATCGACTTCACCTGGGACCGGCCGATGAAGGAACGTGTCTACCCGACCGGTCTGCGCGTGCCCGGACTTCACTCCTATTTCATCGGCCGGAACGGCACTTGGTGGCGGCGGCTGGGCTCCTACTCCATCCAGATCGTCGAGCGCGACACGACGGTGTCTCTCGGCACGACCGGGGACCTGGTCGTGACCGGTCATGCGCCCCGTCTGATCTACGGAGAACGTGTTGCATCCGCATCCTGACGGGACGCTCGCGACGCTGGCAGCCCTGGACGCGGCGGCAGAGTGCACCGTCCGTGCCGGGCTGCTGCTGCCCTGGGCCAACGTCGCTGTCGAGACAGAATTGCCCCGTCTCGGTCTGCGTCATACGGTCTTCCACCACGCGCGGCTCGTACCCGCGTCCAGGACGACGGCCATCGACGCTTCGTTCTGGCACGGCCTGCGTGAAGCGTCAGCGCAGGCGCTGGACTCGCTGTCCCACGTTCCGCTCGACGCGGTGATGCTGGCGTGCACATCAGCGGGCTTCACCGACGGTCCGCCGCTTCCGGGCGGAGCGTACACCGCCTTCGACGCCCTCCGCCAGGCCCTCACCGAGGCAGCCGCGGCGCGCATAGTACTGATCACGCCCTATCCCGCCCCAGTGACCGAAGCGGAAGCGGCGGCGTTCGCCGAGGCCGGCGTGGAGGTCTTGGCCCACGCGAGCCTCGGCCTGGCCGAAGGCTATCCCGAGGTCACCCCGGATCAGATCCTGGCCCTGGCGGGGCAGCTACCGCAGGAGGCAGCCGGAGCTGCCGAAGCGGTGGTCCTGTCGTGCACCGGGTGGCACACCCTGCCGGTGATCACTGAACTGGAGCACCGGTTCGGGAAGCCGGTGCTCTCGTCCAACCTCGCCATGGCACTTCTGGCCACCCGAGCCCGTGCTGGAGTCTGCTCATGACAATCGAGCATGTAAGGGCGAAGCCGCTTGAGATCCGGCGAGTCCACCGACTGGTGGCCCGCGCCGCCGGCCTGCCGGACGTGCGAGCCGAGGTGGAGGCCAATCACGACGAGAACCGCTGGTGGCCGACGTCTATCATCGATCCACGGGTACGGATGCTCGCCGCCGGCTGGTCCACCCGGGTCTCCTACCGAATGGTCGAGACATACGCCCGAGTGATCACCTCGGCGGACGCCCGTGGCTTCGACAGCCTCGCAGCGGCCACGGACGCCGAGCTTGCATCACTGGTACGTCCCATCGGCCTGCCACAGACCCGGATCGACTATCTGCGCTCCCTCACCGAACTTCTCCGCAACTGGGAGAAGGAGGGCACCGACCCCACCGCGGAGTCAGCCGACTGCGACGCCCTGGTCCTGGACTTCGCCGAGCGGGTGCGAGGTGCGTCCTACAAGGTCGCCCAGTGCGCACTGCTCACCGCCCGCGGGTACCACTGCGGCATCATCCCGGTGGACTCCGGCATGGTCACCAAGCTGGCACCCGCCTTGGGCCTCGCCCTTCCGACGGGAGCCGTGGCACACGAACACATGCGGCACATCCTTGAGGCGACCGTGCACGCCCGGGCAGCCGAGTTCCGCTCGCTGGCCACCGACAACGAGTACCAGGTCACCATCCCCGAGGGGGCGGAGCCGACCTGGTTCACACACCTCGTCCTGATCTATTTCAAGCGCCTTTACCTCAACGGTCCCGCCCCGCAGCTCTGCCGCCGGCGACCGGTCTGCCCGAAGGTCGTCGACTGCGCCCACCACGCCCGTCGTGCTTGACCTCCTGGGGGAGACCATGAAACGGCTCGACGTGATCGGCAACCTCAGCCGGGACCTGACCCGCTATCCCGATGACCGTGGTGGATACCGGCTCGGCGGCGCGGCTCTGTTCATGTCCCTGGCGGCGACAGAGGCCGGCCGCCGGGCAGCCCCGGTCTGCGTTCTCGGAAGCGATCTCGCACACCTTCCGGAGGCGCACGGTCTGGACACGCTCGACTGGTCGGCACACATCCAGGTCGACGGCGCGTCCACCACCTTCGACTTGGAGTACGACCTGCACGGCGAGCTGGTGGGAGTAGGCACGGACTACGGCGTGGCCGAGGGCCTGACCGAGCACGCCCTCAGACACGTGGACCTGCACCCCCGCCACACCTACCACGTCTGCTGCCGCCTCCCGCTGAACGTGGCGGCAGTGCTCGACCGACTCGGGGGCAACGGGACCGACTTCAGCGTGGACTTCTTCCTGCCGAGCGCGGAAACGGTGATCCGCGCAGCCGCCCCCTGGCTGCCGAAGGCGACCACCCTGTTCGTCAACGCTGCCGAGTACCGGCTTCTGGAGCAAGTGATCGACTCCACAACGCTCCCGGAGGTGGTCATCACCGACGGCCCCCGGGCCGCAGTGGTTCACCGCTTCGGGCGACAGGTGGCCTCTGCCGTTCCACCGCCGCAGCCTCCGTGCGAGGTCTCAGGCGCCGGAGACACCCTGGCCGGAACCTTCCTGGCCCATCGTTCGCAGGGTGCGACTACCGCCCAGGCACTGGCAGCGGCGACAGAAGCCGCAGCCAGATACGTCGCGGCACCGTCCCTTCCGATCCCCGCGCCCCGTCGCGGCTGACCGCACGACTTGGGGGCCACTCCCGGTGTCCGTCTACATAGCCCACCGGCTCTTTGCCGCGCACGACCGCGCTCTCGCCGCCGACCTCGCCGATCGACTCGCCGCGCAAGTCGGCCCAGACCGAGTCTTCCTGCCGTTCTGCGACACCGGCGAAGAGGAACTGGTCGCCGAGGTCAAAGGGCGCCGCCTGTTCGAGCTGGACCGCGAACGCCTCGGCCGCCTCGACGCCATGGTCGCCATCCTGCACGGCCCGAGCCTCGACGACGGGGTCTGCATGGAGATCGGATACGCCGCCGCATTGGGCGTCCCGGTCATCGTGCTCACCACCGACTTCCAGACCTACTCGCTGACCGAGGAAGGCCCTCGCCTCGAATTCCCCGACCCCCTCCTCCAAGCCGTGGCCACGCGTATCATGCGCGTCGCCAAGCTCGGACCACCAACCCTGTCATCCACTCCGCCCCAGTCCCGCTTCCTCGGCTTCCAAGCGCGCAACGCAGCCCAGATGAGCACGGCACTCGACGCGACCATCGACGCGCTGCTCGACCTCCCTGATCGCGCTCCCCATCTCGTGGGACCACCTGCCGTGACCGGCGCACCCGTCTACGTCGAGGCATCGCCGTACACGGCATGGGGCCGAGATCACCTGGCCAAAGCCTGTGTCGACGCCGGCCACACGGTAACGGTGCCCCAGCGCTTCACGGCGTCCGACCCGGAAGCAGGAGCCCTGGCCGACCTGGCAGCAGTGTGCTCGACAGCCCGGCTACTGGCCGACGTCTCCGGCCCGGAAACCCCGCCGGGAACCGCCCTGCTCATCGGTGCCGCTGCGGCCAGCGGTGTACGGATCGCGGCCTTCCAGTCACGCCCGACATTCACGCACGCCCACGGCCGGGAGCCCAACTGGCGCAACCTCATGATCCAGTACGCCGCCGACGCCCACCTCGACAACGGCGACGCCGTTCTGTCCTGGCTGGCCGGATGAATCTCGACGAGATCGCCGACGACTACCAGACCCTCGTCCTGGAAGGCTGCGACGGAGTCGGCAAGACCACGCTCGGTAAACGCTTATCGACGGACCACGGCTTCGTCGTCGTGCACTCTCCGAAGACTCCCGACCATCTCGACCTGGCCACCCGCTACAGAAACATCCTCGCCGGCCCCGGACGGATCCTCTTCGACCGGTGCTTCATCAGCGAACTCGTCTACGGCCCCCTTCACCGGGGCCGGTCCCGGATCAACTGGAGCCAGGCGATCGACCTGGCCGAAGGCGTCATCGACCGCTCCGGCGTGCTCGTTCACCTGACCGCACCTCCAGCCGTCATCTGCCAGCGACTTCTCTCGCGCGACGGCGAGGCGGTCAGCCTGGAAGAGGTCTCCGCCCTGGTGACCGGATACGAGAGGGTCTTCTCCACCCTCTCCGACTACACCCGCGTGCTCACCCTCGACACCACGACCCTCGAACTCCCCCCGGCAGGGTGACAACCTGCCGAAGCCAGCACGCCGGCACACGGCTCCCGCTAGGCTTCAACGGCACCTGCTGTACCGCCGCTGGAGGAGTCTTGGAGATCGGGTCCGCCCAGAAACTCGCCTGGGAAAACAAGACCCTCAAGGGGTTCAACACCAGAGACGTAGCCCTGGAGTTCGGCCTCCTCACCGCCGAGGTCAGCGAAGCCTTCACCGCCTGGCGCAAAGGGCTGCCCGACCTCGGAGAGGAACTGGCCGACGTGTTCCTTTACCTGACGGCCCTGGCAGAGATGAACGGCGTCGACCTGGACTCCGAGGTCGCACGCAAGATCGAGAAGAACACGCGCCGTACGTACGAACGGAACGAGCACGGGGCGCACATCCGGACGAGCGACACATAGGGTTCCCTCCGAGCGGCGACTTCTGTAGGCGCTAACGAAGACACGACCACACTCGTTGGGCCTCAAGATCACCGTGGTGTCAGGTTGGCGCCTCATTCGCAGACGCCCCCCGCTTGAGGGTGCCAATCCACCCTTCTGAGCGGTGCCGGATTCTGTGACCCGTAACGACATTTTGTACGGGGGGTGCGTAATCGTCGAGCACCACGCCGACGACTCGATTGGCTCCCAGTGAGCTTCTTCAGTGTTGCCCCTCCAGCGTGAGGATGACCTTGGCGATTGACGTCATGCGGTTGGGGCTGCATCGGGACCTGCGGAAGATCCGCCAGGACTTCAGCCTCGCGACGCCGCGTTCGACGGGCGCCCGCGCTGCAGCCAGTGCCTGATCGCGGGACTGTTCGGTGGGGGTGAGTTCCTGCAGGGGTCTGCGTTTGATGCCGGTGGTCAGCCATTGGGCCGGCGCCCTGGTTAGCGAGGTCGGCCAGGTGGGTGCGGGCAGCGGTCAGGTCGTGGGTGCGACCCGGCAGGGCGGGCGAGAGCCACAGCAACTGACCGTCGGGATCGGTGACGACCTGCACGTTCACGTCGTGACCCACTCCACGAGCATGCGGCAGGTCGAGTGCGGCAGGATGGATGACCAACGAGGCCCCCGAGCAAGGTGATTGAGACGTCAGACATCTCGATCAACAGCCCGGGGGCCTCGCTCGTGCGCTTCACGGCCCATTACCCGATCGGTGGCCAACTCGAAAGCTCCCTGAG
>NZ_MDCR01000599.1:429-755 GCF_001723055.1 Streptomyces niveus | reverse complement strand
GTTCGAGGCCGTGGGCGACGGGGGCGGGCGGGAGCCGCTGACGCTCGGGGTGCTCCAGCCGTATCTCCAGGACTCCGAGGACGGCTGGCAGCTCGCCCTGCGCACGCTGGCCGCCGGAGGCGACTTCACCGACGAGGCGCGGGCGCTGGGGCTGGCCACCGCCGAGGTGCACCTCGCGCTGGCCGCCGCGCTGCCGACGGTGTCCCTCGGGCCACGGCAGACCGCGCATCTGGCCGAGGCCATGTCGGGGCGGCTGGACACCACCGCGCAGGCGGTGCCCGCGCTCGTGCCGTACGTCGCCGGGCTGCGCACCACCTTCGACGCGC
>NZ_MDCR01000599.1:0-343 GCF_001723055.1 Streptomyces niveus | reverse complement strand
GGCGGGCATGCTCCGCTCGTTCGACTACGCCGCGCGCTTCCACGAGCCGTGGAGCCCCGAGTGGGCGGAGCGCTGCCGGTCGGCGTACTGCGACGGGTACGCGGAGGGGACGGGCACCGATCCGCGCGAGAACGGCGCGCTGCTGCGGGCGTACGAGACGGACAAGGCGGTGTACGAGGTGCTGTACGAGGCCAGGAACCGTCCCGACTGGCTGCCCGTCCCGATGGCGGCGATCCAGCGCCTGGCCGGCCGCCGCCCCTGACACCGACCGCACCGCCCGACACGAAGCCGGGTGGGCCGATCCCCCCCGATCCACCGAATCCACCCGATCGACCCCGGCCCA
>NZ_MDCR01000598.1 GCF_001723055.1 Streptomyces niveus | reverse complement strand
CTGCGGTGGGGCGGGGGTTGGGGGTCGAATAGTGGTATGTCTCCCACGCCTGCCCGTCGTCCGCGACTACGTCGCACCACTCGTCTCTCTGCCCGGACTTCTGCCGGTCCGGGGGCGAGTTCCGCCCGGCCGGCGGAGACTGTCCCGGTTTCTGAGGAACGGTTAGAGGAGGAGACCGTTCCCGCTCCTGAGGAACGGCCGGGGGGCTTGGACTGGGCGCGGCGGATCGAGCTGGGCACCGTCGTGGTCACCGCTGTCGTGGCGGTGGTGGGGCTCTGGTACTCGGGCATTCAGACGCGGCAGGCGAACGAGCAGGCCCAGCAGGCCAATGCCCAGGCGCGGGACGACCGGGCTCTGGCGAAGGAGGGGCAGATCACCGATCGGTACACCGCAGCCGTGGGACACCTCGGTGAGGAGAAGATGGACATGCGGCTGGGCGGCATCTACGCCTTGCAGCGGATCATGCAGGACTCCCACCGTGATCAGCCCACCATCGCCAACGTCCTCGCCACCTATCTCCGTACCCACGCTGCCAAACCCCCAGCGAAGGGCCAGGTCGTACTGGCCGACGTCCATGCCGCGCTCAATGTCCTTGCCGAGCGCGACCCCACCCATGACGACGGCTTCCGCCCGGACCTCCGTGATGCCCAGCTTCCTGGAGTTGAACTCAAGCCCAATGACCCGGCAGACCCGACATCAGGGGCGGCGTTGAGCGACGCGGTTCTGAGCAACGCGGACTTGAGCGAGGCGTTCCTGAGGGGCGCGAACCTGATCAATGCAGACCTGAGGGACGCGAACCTTGCTGGGGCCGACCTGCGCTTCGCGGACCTGA
>NZ_MDCR01000597.1:426-643 GCF_001723055.1 Streptomyces niveus | reverse complement strand
CTCCGGCCCCGGCCCCCCGGCCCCCCGGCGGACGGCGCGGCGGCCTGCGGGTACCCTCACACGCACCGCCCCGGCGGACCCCCTCACGGCACGACCGACGCACAGCGGCTGCTGCCTGCGACAAAACAAACCTGACGACCTCCGACGAACTCTGGGGAGACTGACGACGATGGCCGACCGCGTCACGGTGATCGGCTGGGACGGCTCGCCCCTCGCG
>NZ_MDCR01000597.1:0-359 GCF_001723055.1 Streptomyces niveus | reverse complement strand
CCGTCGTACTCGCCGACGGCGACCCCGGCTTCTTCGGCGTCGTACGCACCCTGCGCGCCCCCGAACACGGCCTTGAGGTCGAAGTCGTCCCCGCGGTCTCCGCCGTCGCCACCGCCTTCGCCCGCGCGGGAATGCCCTGGGACGACGCGCAGATCGTGGTCGCCCAGCAGCGCACACTCCGGCGCGCCGTCAATGTGTGCCGGGCGCACACCAAGGTCGCCGTCCTCACCTCGCCGGGCGCCGGGCCCGCCGAACTGGCTCTGCTCCTCCAGGGAGTTCACCGCACCTTCGTGATCTGCGAGGAGCTGGGCACCGACCGCGAACAGGTCACCGTCCTCACCTCCGACAAGGCCGCCGAC
>NZ_MDCR01000596.1 GCF_001723055.1 Streptomyces niveus | reverse complement strand
GCCGACGAGGCCGAGGAGGTTGTTGATGCCGAGGTAGTACGCGACGCGCTCGTCCACGAACGCGTCGTCGAAGACGAGATCGAGCCCGTCGGCCGCACCCGGCAACAGCCGCTCCACGGCGGGCGCGTGGGAGGCGGCGACGTAGTAGCCCTGGCTGTCCCGGTACCAGCCGGCGCGCGGCAGTCCGTGCGCGTCGAGCGCGACGAGGGTGTTCTGGTGGTGCGGCTCCAGCGCGATGCCGTACCACGCGTGGAGCCGGATGAGCGGGACCGCGAGCACGTCGAGGTACGCGGCCAGCCAGCGCGCGGACGCCTCACCGGTGGACACGCCGTGGGCGCGGGCGGTACGGGCGACGGCCTCGCAGAGCAGCGCGCGGTGGACGGGCGGCGAGCCGTCGCCGGGCCCGGTGCGCTCGGCGACGAGCCCCGCGACGCAGAGCCCCTGGAGCCCGCCGTGCCCGAAGGGGTTGTCGCGTACGGCGGTCTCCAGCCCGGTTTCCGTGTCGTGGCCCGCCGACACCCACCCGAAGTCGCGCAGGATCCCGAACTCCGGGTGCTCGGCGCGCAGTCGTTCGGCGGGCCCGGCGGCGAGCAGTCGCGCCGCGCGGGTGCCCAGCCGCATCTCGCTGCGGAGGTTGTTGCGGCGGGAGTTGGTGATCCGCATCCCGAGGGAGAGCTTCAACATGACGTCCGCGTCGGGCCGGTACACGGTCCGTACGGAGGAGGTCGGATACCAGGGCGGTCCGGCGGGCCCGCCGAACGACTGCG
>NZ_MDCR01000595.1 GCF_001723055.1 Streptomyces niveus | reverse complement strand
TGGTCCTCGCCCTGGGCGCCGCCACCCTCCGCCGCCGCACGGCATAGGGGTCACAACCGCCGCGCCGGTCCGCCACTCGGACATGCCGGGCCCGTCCCCGCCGCCGATGCGAGGATGGCCCCGGATGTTCCGTACGACCGCTCGACCCACCCCACCGGCGAGGTGACCCGCATGACCAAGACCATCGCAGTCCTCGGTACCGGCAAGATCGGCGAAGCCCTCCTCAGCGGCATGATCCGCGCCGGCTGGCGCCCCGCCGACCTCCTGGTCACCACCCGCCGCGCCGAGCGAGCGGCACAACTCCGGGACCGCTACGGCGTCGAGCCCGTCACCAACGCCGAGGCCGCCAAGCGCGCCGACACGCTGATCCTCGCCGTGAAGCCGCAGGACATGGGCAAGCTCCTCGACGAACTCGCCCCCCACGTCCCCGCCGACCGCCTCGTCATCAGCGCCGCCGCGGGTATCCCCACCGCCTTCATCGAGGAACGCCTCACCACCGGTACCTCCGTCGTACGTGTCATGCCCAACACCCCCGTTCTCGTCGATGAAGGAATGTCCGTCATCTCCGGCGGCAGCCACGCCACCCCCGCCGACCTCAACCACACCGAGGAGATCTTCGGCGGCGTCGGCAAGACCGCCCGCGTCCCCGAGTCCCAGCAGGATGCGGCGACCGCCCTCTCCGGCTCGGGCCCGGCGTACTTCTACTTCCTGGTCGAGGCGATGACCGACGCCGGCATCCTCCTCGGCCTGCCCCGCGCCCAGGCCCACGACCTCATCGTCCAGGCCGCCATCGGCGCCGCGGTGATGCTGCGCGACAGCGGCGAACACCCGGTGAAGCTCCGCGAGGCCGTGACCTCCCCGGCCGGCACCACCATCAGC
>NZ_MDCR01000594.1 GCF_001723055.1 Streptomyces niveus | reverse complement strand
GCCGAGTCCCTGGGCGGGCGGACGACGAAAGAGAGCGATTCATGCGCCGAACTGTCCTGAGCGCCTTGGTGCTCGCCAGTACCGCCGTACTGGGGGGCGCCGTACCGGCGTTCGCCGACAACGCGACCCCGACCCCGGTCCCCAGCAGCCCGAGCACCGCCACCCCGCCGACCGACGCGGGCGCCGAGGAGCCCTCCGCCGCCCCGTCGCAGAAGCCCACCGGCCGGGCTCCGAGCGCCGTGCCGCCGCGCGACGAGGGGCCGGGCCAGGTCGCGGTCGTACCCGAGGGCGCGCCCGACACCGGAGTGAGCCCCGCGTCCGCGCAGTCCGGGTCGGCCGACGGCGTGCTGATCGGCACCGGCGCCGCGGCGCTCTTCGCGGGCGGTGCGGCGTTCTTCGTCGTACGTCGCCGGCGAGCGACCGGGGCGTGAGCCCGCTCTCCAGGCGCGCCTTCACCGCCGGCGCGCTGGCCGCACTGCTCGTGGGCTGTGGTGGCCCCGGCACCGACCGGGCCACGGACGGACCTCGCGGCGGTGATACGTCATCGCCCGCGCCGCCCGCCGACAAGGCGGAGACGGAACGGGCGGCGAAGGCCGTCGGGCGCTCGGTCCCGCTCAAACTGCTGATCCCCGCCATCGGGGTCGACACCCCCGTCATGCGGCTGGGGCTGGCGGCGGACGGGACCATGGAGGTGCCTCCGATCGAGGCGGACGACCGGGCGGGCTGGTACGAACACTCGCCGACGCCCGGTCGGCTCGGCCCGTCGGTGATCGTCGGTCATGTCACCGTCGGTTCCTACGGCGACGGGGTCTTCCGGGACCTCACGCGGCTGCGCCGGGGCGACAGGATCACGGCGCGTCTGGAGAACGGCGCGGAGGCGGTGTTCGCCGTCGGTGAGATACGGAAGATCGCGAAGGCGGACTTCCCGGCGGACGACGTCTACGGCGACGTGGACCGTCCGGAGCTGCGGCTCATCACCTGCGGCGGCCGGCTGACCGGTGACGGTTACGCCGACAACCTGATCGTCTTCGCCACGATGATCGCGGTGAACGGTCCCTGACGGGCCGTCCCGCACCGGATTCCGCACCGGATTCCGGGCCGGATTCCGGACCGGAATCCGGTGCGGAATCC
>NZ_MDCR01000593.1 GCF_001723055.1 Streptomyces niveus | reverse complement strand
CAACAACCAAGCACCCCCCCTACCCAGGTACCACCCCCAACCTGGCTCCCCGGTGTGACGCCCCCGCGTACGTCGTGTTTCTACCTTCCTCCCGCCACACCCCGTGGCCACAACGAGGGAGACGCGAAATGCGCCGCTACACAAGGACCTTGGTCGCCGCCGCACTGATGGCCACCCTGGTGTCCGGGACCGCCGGCTGGGCCTCCGGGAGCGCGCAGCAGCCCGTCACGGGGCCACCGCCCGGCAGCGCCGCCTGGCGGGACGACGGCTCGCTCGGGCGGGCGCTGCCCGACCCGCAGGACGCGAGCCCCGCCCAAGTCGCCGCGTTCTTCGGCACGTTGAGCGACACCCAGCAGCAAGCGCTCGCGACCCGGCACCCCTCCGTCGTCGGCAACCTCGACGGCGCCCCCGTCCAGCTCCGTTACCGGGCCAACAGACTGGCCGTCCAGAAGGACCCCCGCTACGCGCGCCTCGCGGAGCCGGGCCGGCAGATCATCGCGTTCGACCCGAGAGGCCGCGGCACCGTCGCCGAGGTGTACGGGGATCTGCTGACGGACCGTCATGTGTCCGT
>NZ_MDCR01000592.1 GCF_001723055.1 Streptomyces niveus | reverse complement strand
CTCTGCCTGGTCACGCGGGCGGTGCTGCGGCGCAGGGCCACGAAGGGGCGGCCCTCCGCTTCCCACTGATCGACGGGCAGCCAGCCGAGGGCCCGCCCGTACCGCAGCAGCGCCGGGGTGCCGAGCCGGGCCCACGGGAAGTGCGAGCCGGTCGCCCCCGGCGGCGGGCGGCGCCCGTCGTCCACCCGTACCCGGACGCGCTCGTCGATGTCCTCGGGCGCGGTCTCGGCGATGATCAGCCCGCCGTGCGTGAGCAGTCCGCCGGCCCGGATGAGCAGTCCGCCCGGATCGCCGCCGATGCCGATGTTGCCGTCGACGAGCAGGACGGTGCCCCAACGCCCCTCGCCGGGCAGGGGTTCGAAGACGGAGCGGCACAGGGCGCTGCCGCCGACGCGCAGCGCGCGTTCGACGGCCGCCTCGCTGACGTCGATGCCCAGCGCCCGCCGCCCCCGGGCCGCGAGGGCGGCGACGAGGCGGCCGGGGCCGCAGCCGACGTCCAGGACTGCGCCCTCGCAGCGGCGCAGGGCGGAGAGGTCGGCGGCGTCGGCGCGGGCGCACCACCGCTCGACGTCGAGGGGCAGCAGCCAGCCGTCCGTACGGCGCAGGAAGAGCGGGCCGTGGCCGGCGCGCAGGGCGTCGGCGTACGGGTCGCCGCCCCAGGTGGTGGCGGTCGCGATGTCCGTCGTTCCGGTGGTCATCGGGCGCCCACCGGGGTGAGGCGGCGCAGGGTGGCGGCGAACCGCCCGTGCGGGGCGAGCGCCGCGACGTACGCGGCGTCCGACGCCGAGTCCACGTCGCGCAGTTGGGGCAGATCGCGCACGGTGAGCCCGGCGTCCACGAGCCGGCGGCGCTGTACGGCGCCGGTCTCGGGTACGGACATGGGCACCCCGCGGATCAGATCCGGCGGCGCGCACTCCGGCGCGGCGAGGCCGAGCGCCCAGAAGCCGCCGTCGTCGGCGGGCCCGAACCAGGCGTCGCGGTCGACGTGGCCGGCAGTGCCGAAGTGGCCGACGGGATCGAGGAGTTCGGGGGTGATCTGCGGGGTGTCCATGCCGACGAGGAGCGTCGGCCCCGTACACCCGGCGAAGGCTGCGGCGAGCCGCTCGTCCAGCCCTCCCGCGCACTGCGGCACCACCTCGATGCCGGGCGGCAGCCAGGGTCCGGGGCGGCCTTCCAGGACCAGGACGCGGCGGCGGGCGGGGACGGCGAGGACGGTCCGCAGGGTGTCGGCGAGCGCGGCCTCGGCGATGAGGGCGGCCTCGGCGGGGGTGTAGGGCGGGGTGAGGC
>NZ_MDCR01000591.1:187-513 GCF_001723055.1 Streptomyces niveus | reverse complement strand
CCAGCACCGGATGCAGCCCGCGCCCACGCGCGTCGCGGACCAGCTCGGTGAGCAGCAGCGCGCCGATTCCCTGGCCCCGGGCCTTCGGCGACACGAACAGCCGGCTCACCACCGCCGTGTCGGCGGGGCTCAGACCGGTGCGGCTGCTCCAGTGCTCGGGCGCGGTGTCGCCGGGGCGGGCGTGGGACAGACAGACATGACCGGCGATCCGGTCGTCGAGCAGGGCCACCCACGCGGCGGGCGACTCGGCGGGCGCGAGCCAGTCCGCCGGATCCTGGGGCCAGTTGACGGGGTATCCGTCGTTGTCGTGGACCTCGGCGAGGACC
>NZ_MDCR01000591.1:0-164 GCF_001723055.1 Streptomyces niveus | reverse complement strand
CCGGACGCACTCGTCCAGGTCGGCGGCCTCACGGGGCCTGACGGAAATACGTTCATGGCGCACCGGCACACCCCATCACAGGGTTCGGCCTCCGGGCACCCGCTTTTCGGACCGGCCGGGCGGACGGCGAACCGCCCTTCCCGCCGCCGGTCGGTACGGGGCAC
>NZ_MDCR01000590.1 GCF_001723055.1 Streptomyces niveus | reverse complement strand
CTGTAGCGGACCTCGACGACCACGAAGGTCGGCACGGCGGTCGTCGAGGTCCGCTACAGCGAGACGTGCGGGGTGGCCTGGGCCCGCATCACCGAGGCGGCCCCGGGCGACACGGTCGAAATATCCTCCACCCAGGGCGACGACCAACCCCAAACGGGCACGGTGAACGCGGACAAGGACGCCTACACCCCCATGCTCGCGGTCCCCTCGGCCGCGGCGGCGGAGGCCTGCGCAACGCTGACGACGGGCGTGGAGGGCTGCACGACGGCGGGCGGCTGAGCCGGGGGCTGCGGTACGCGGCGCGCGTTGCCGTGAGTTGGCCGCGCACGCAGCGGCTGTCACCGCAGGCGGCCACGGCCCGGTGCGGGCCGTGCGCCGTGTACGTGCCCGACCACCTGCCGTACGCGGCGAGTAAGCGCTCGCGTTGAGCGGTGTCCGCCGCGCGCCGTCACCGCCCCGCGCGGCCGGTGCGTCGGCGCCCCGCACCCCACCGCCCGCGCCGTCGTGAGTTGGCCGCGCACGCGCCGGTTGCCGCAGGCGGCCATGGTCTCGGTGCGCGCCGTGCGCCGTGTGCGTGCGTGACCAGCCGCCCTACGCGGCGAGCGGCTCCGTTCGCGTCGCGCCGCGCCCACCCGGCCCGGCGGCGGGTCGCACCCCGCCGTACGCGACCCCGTCGCGCCCCGCAGGGCGGTACCCCCGCCCCGTCGGATAGCCTGACCGGCGGTTGTCTCTTCACGTCAAGACAAGATTCACCCGCCGTCGGAGAGATGGCCCGCACCAGGGGCACGGCCCCTGCCGCCCGCCGTTCCACCGCTGTCTAACGGAGACCGCCATGACCCGCACTCCCGTGAATGTCACCGTCACCGGCGCAGCCGGCCAGATCGGATACGCGCTGCTCTTCCGCATCGCCTCCGGCCAACTGCTCGGCGCGGACGTGCCGGTCAGCCTGCGCCTCCTGGAGATCCCGCAGGGGCTGAAGGCCGCCGAGGGCACCGCCATGGAGCTTGACGACTGCGCCTTCCCGCTGCTTCGCGGCATCGAGATCACCGACGACGCGAACGCCGCCTTCTCCGGCGCCAACGTCGCGCTGCTCGTCGGCGCCCGCCCCCGTACCAAGGGTATGGAGCGCGGCGACCTGCTCTCCGCCAACGGTGGCATCTTCAAGCCGCAGGGCAAGGCCATCAACGACCACGCCGCCGACGAC
>NZ_MDCR01000059.1 GCF_001723055.1 Streptomyces niveus | reverse complement strand
CCGGGCTGGTCGCGGCGCGGGGCCCGCCGGAACAGTACGGCCGAAGCCAGCCACGTCAGCAGGATCCCCACCGGAATCCGCAGCCACCCCCAGGCGTCCCGCGCCGCGACCAGCCCGGGTACACGTGGCTGGCGTTCGGCTCCGCCGTCCATCTGCTGCTGTGGGTCGGCGCGACGTGGCTGCTGACGCTGTACGTCGGGTTCAGCGGGTCGTTCGGTTCGGTGTACGGGCCGCTGACCGCGTTCGTCGCGCTGCTGCTGTGGTCGCAGCTCGCGGGCATCTCGCTCTTCCTCGGGCTGTCGCTGGCCGCGCAGCTGGAGTCCGCGCGGGCCGGGCAGCACGACCCGGTGCATCCCGACCCGGGTCACGGCGGCGATCCGGACCATGTCTGAGCGGGGCCGGGCCCTCGTTCTCAGTGCGACTCGCGCGACACCTCGTGGCCGCTCGACCCGACGAGGAAGTCGAGGTCGACACCGGTGTCAGCCTGCATGACATGGTCGACGTAGAGCCGTTCCCAGCCGCGCGCGGGTGCGGCGAAGGCGCCGGTCATCTCCTGGGCGGGGCGCCGCAGTTCGAGCTCGGCCGCCGGTACGTCGACGTCCAGGCGCCGCCCGGCGACGTCCAGCTCGATCCAGTCCCCCGTGCGTACGAGCCCCAGCGGGCCGCCCGCCGCCGCCTCGGGCGCGACATGCAGCACCACCGTGCCGTACGCCGTCCCGCTCATCCGCCCGTCGCAGATACGGACCATGTCGCGTACACCCCGCTCCAGCAGCTTGGTGGGGAGCGGCAGGTTCGCCACCTCGGGCATGCCGGGGTAACCCTTGGGGCCGCAGCCCCGGAGCACGAGCACCGAGGTCGCGTCCACGTCGAGGTCCGGGTCGTCGATGCGGGCGTGCATGTCCTCGATGCTGCCGAAGACGACGGCCCGGCCCCGGTGGTTCAGCAGTTCGGGCGACGCGGCGGCGGGTTTGATGACGGCTCCCGACGGGGCCAGGTTCCCGCGCAGCACGGCGATGCCCGCGTCCGCCTGGAGGGGCCGGTCGCGCGGGTGGATGACGGAGTCGTCCCAGATCCGTGCCCCGTCCAGGTGGTCGACCAGCGGCCGGCCGGTGACGGTGAGCGCCTTCGGATCGAGCAGGTCGCGGACCTCGTGCAGGACGGCGAGCAGACCGCCGGCCCGGTGGAAGTCCTCCATGAGGTGGCGTCCGGCGGGCTGGAGGTCGACGAGCAACGGGACGCCGGCGCCGGTGCGGTCGAAGTCGTCGAGGGTGAGGCCGATGCCGAGCCGCCCGGCGATGGCGAGCAGATGGACGACGGCGTTGGTCGAACCGCCGACGGCGGCCAGGGCGACGATCGCGTTGAGGAAGGAGCCCTTGGTGAGGGTGGTGCTGGGGCGGCGTCCCTCGGCGACCATGTCCACGACGAGCCGCCCCGTGCCGTGGGCGCTCTCCAGCAGCCGGCTGTCGGGGGCGGGGATGCCCGCGACGCCGGGGACGGTGGTGCCCAGCGCCTCCGCGACGCAGGCCATGGTCGACGCGGTGCCCATGGTGTTGCAGTGGCCCCGGCTGCGGATCATCGAGGACTCGGACCTGAGGAACTCCTCCTCGGAGAGCGTTCCGGCCCGTACCTCCTCGCTGAGCTTCCACACGTCCGTGCCGCAGCCCAGCGGCTTGCCCCGGAACGTGCCGGTCAGCATCGGACCGCCGGGGACCACCACGGCGGGCAGGTCGACGGAGGCCGCCGCCATCAGCAGGGACGGGATCGTCTTGTCGCAGCCGCCGAGGAGTACGACGCCGTCGACGGGGTTGGCGCGCAGCATCTCCTCGGTGGCCATCGCCGCCATGTTCCGCCACAGCATGGCGGTGGGCCGCACGAGCGTCTCGCCGAGGGAGACGACCGGGAGGTTCATCGGGACGCCGCCGGCCTCCCAGATGCCCTGCTTGACGCTTTCCGCGACCTCGCCGAGGTGGGCGTTGCAGGGCGTCAGGTCGGACGCGGTGTTGGCGATCGCGATGTGCGGGCGGCCGTCGAAGGCGTGGGCGGGCAGTCCCCGGCGCATCCACGCCCGGTGGATGTAGGCGTTCCGGTCGGTTCCCGCGTACCACTGTGAGCTGCGCTGCTCCGGCATGGCTGGCACCCTAACTTCCCCGGACCGTGGCGGGGAAGAGCGCGTCCGCGCTCCCACCCGCCGTGCGGCCGGCCGTTCGAGGAGGTAGTTCGTTGCGCGCTTTCGTGATCACCGGGCCCGGCCGGTGCGAGGTTCAGGACGTCGGGGAGCCGGTCGCCGGGCCCGGTGAGGTCGTCGTCGACGTCGACCGGGTGGGCGTCTGCGGCACCGACATCGAGTTCTACACCGGTGAGATGAGCTATCTGCACGACGGCCACGCCGCGTATCCGATCCGGATCGGCCACGAGTGGTGCGGCACCGTCTCGGCCGTGGGTGAGGGTGTGGAGCCCGGCTGGCTCGGGCGGCGCACCACCGGGGACACGATGCTGGGCTGCGGGCGCTGCCGGCGGTGCGTCGGCGGGCTGCACCATGTGTGCGAGGACCGTTACGAGTTGGGCATCCGGCACGGCCGGGCGGGCGCGCTCGCGGAGCGGGTCGCCGTCCCGGTGTCCTCGCTGCACGCGCTGCCGGACAGTGTCGACGCGACGGCCGGCGCCCTGGTGGAGCCGGGCGGCAACGCGCTGCGCGCCGTGGAGGCCGCCCAACTGTCCCCCGGCGACCGGCTGTTGGTGCTCGGCCCCGGCACCATCGGTCTGCTCGCGGCGCGGTTCGCCCTGGCGCGAGGTGTGGAGGTGCACGTACAGGGGCTGGACGAGGCGTCGCTGGAGTTCGCCCGCTCGGTGGGCGCGCACGGCGCGTGGACCGCCGACGGGCTGCCCCCGCTGCCCTTCGACGCGGTGATCGACGCGTCGAACGCGGCCCATCTCCCCGCGCGGGCACTGGAGTTGGTCGAGCCGGGCAAGCGGGTCGTCTACATCGGTCTGGCGAGTGTGCCGAGCCGGATCGACACGCGGGCGCTGGCGCTGAAGGACGTGACGGCCGTGGGTGTGCTGAGCGCGTCGCCCGCCCTCGCCCGCACCATCGGGCACTACGCGTCGGGCGCGGTCGATCCGCGTCCGCTGGTCGCGAGCACGGTGGCGCTGGAGTCGCTGGCGGGGGTGCTGGCGGGCGTACGGCCCGAGGGGGCCGGTCCGGGGCCGAAGATCCAGGTCGATCCCCGGCTGTGAGCGAAGGGTGGTGCGTACGGGGCTCCGCCGGACTCGACGAGTCGATGAGGCGTGCGGTCAGTGGTGTTCGAGCCGGGCGGCGGCGAACCTGTGGTCGGCCGCCGCCGTCCCGCTCGTGCTCTGCTCGCGCTCTGCTCGTGCCTCGCGCAGGTGCTCGTTCTCAGACGTTGACGCCGAAGTCGGCCGCGATCCCGGCCAGTCCCGAGGCGTAACCCTGGCCCACGGCGCGGAACTTCCACTCCGCACCGTGCCGGTACAGCTCGCCGAAGACCATCGCGGTCTCCGTCGAGGCGTCCTCGGTGAGGTCGTAGCGGGCCAGTTCGGCGCCACCGGCCTGGTTCACCACGCGGATGAACGCGTTGCGGACCTGGCCGAAGCTCTGGCCGCGCGCGCCGGCCTCGTGGATCGAGACCGGGAAGACGATCTTGTCGACGTCGGCGGGGACACCCGCGAGGTTGACCTTCAGCGACTCGTCGTCGCCCTCGCCCTCACCGGTCAGGTTGTCACCGGTGTGCTCGACCGAACCGTCGGGGCTCTTCAGGTTGTTGTAGAAGATGAAGTGCTGGTCGGAGAGCACCCGGCCGGCGCTGTTGACGAGCAGCGCGCTCGCGTCGAGGTCGAAGTCCGCACCGGTCGTGCTGCGCGCGTCCCAGCCGAGGCCGACGAGCACGGCGGTCAGGCCGGGAGCCTCCTTGCTCAGCGATACGTTGCCACCCTTGCCCAGGGAAACGCCCACGATCTCCTCCTGCTGTTCGTGACTGAAAAGTGGATCAAAATCTATAACACCGGGCCACCGACGGTCCCGGTATCCACCAGGCTCGTACGGTTCGGTGGCCCCCTTTGGGACTGGAGTGGCTGAAGCGGGGCAGGCGGTGATGTGAACAGCACGAAAGGGGCCCTCACGCACGGGCCGCCACGGGGAACGGATCGCACTCATGGACCAGCGGGTGGAAGAGACCGAGGACCGCCGCCCCGCCGCGGGCCAGGTGGTCGCACGGGGCGCGGTCTTCGAGGGTGAGTCGGGCATGATCGGCGAGGCACGCCGCTTCACGGCCGACTTCCTCGCGGGCGTACGGACCGGCCAGGGCCGGGTGGTGCCACCGCATGTGATCGGCACGGCGCAGCTGGTCGTCAGCGAACTGGTCACCAACGCCTGCAAGTACGCGCCGGGCCCCTGCCTCCTGGATCTGGTCTTCGACGGCGACACGGTGGAGATCACCGTGTGGGACACCGACTCCTCGCTGCCGGTGCCGTGCGCCACCGAGCCGGGCCGGATCGGGCAGCACGGGCTGGAGATCGTCATGGCGCTGTGCGACGGGTACGACGTCCACCGCGAGCCGGTGGGCAAGCGCGTCAAGGTCCGCCTCACGGCCAGGGGCGACGGGCAGGCCTGACGGACAGGCCTGACGGGCCTCTCCGGCAGCCGGCGCCGTCCGGCCCTCGCGGGCCCACGGCCGATCGGGTGGTCGGCGGCACGGGGCGTTTGCCCGGTGTGAGCGACGGATACCCGACGGTGATGCCGCACACCTCCGAAGTGATGCTCCACGTCAACGGCACCCCGCACCGGCTGACGCTCGACAACCGGACCACGGTCCTCGACGCGCTGCGTGAACACCTGCGTCTCACCGGCCCCAAGAAGGGCTGCGACCACGGCCAGTGCGGCGCCTGCACCGTCCTGCTGGACGGCCGGCGCGCCAACAGCTGTCTGTCGCTCGCCGTCGCGCACAGCGGTGCCCGTATCACCACGGTCGAGGGTCTGCCGCGCGGTACGGACGGTCTCCACCCGCTGCAACAGGCCTTCCTCGACCGCGACGGCTTCCAGTGCGGCTACTGCACACCCGGCCAGATCTGCTCGGCGCTCGGCGTGATCGCCGAGGCGGCCGGCGGGCATCCGTCCCATGTCACCGCTGCGGACGGCCCGCCCCCGGGCGAACCGGTGCCACTGACCGCCGACGAGATCCGTGAACGGATGAGCGGCAACATCTGCCGCTGCGCGGCGTACCCGCACATCGTCGAGGCGATCGAGGACGTCGCGGGCGCGGCGGTGACCTCATGAGGTCGTTCACCTACGAACGCGCGACCGACCCGGCGCAGGCCGTCGCTCTGCTCGGACACCATCCGAGCGCCCGTTTCCTCGGCGGCGGCACCAATCTCGTCGACCTCATGAAGCTCGGGGTCGAGACCCCCGGTCATCTCGTCGACATCGCCCGGCTGCCGCTCGACCGGGTCGAGGAGAGCGCCGACGGCGGCCTGCTGATCGGCGCCACCGTGCGCAACAGCGATCTCGCCGCCGACCCGGCCGTCCGCACGCGCTTCCCCGTGCTGTCGCAGGCGCTCCTCGCCGGAGCTTCGGGGCAGCTGCGCAACTCGGCCACCACCGGCGGCAATCTGCTCCAGCGCACCCGCTGTCCGTACTTCCAGGACATCACCAAGCCGTGCAACAAGCGGCGGCCCGGCTCGGGTTGTCCCGCACGCGAGGGCGCCCACCGTGATCTCGCGGTGCTGGGGCACTCCGAGTCGTGCGTGGCCACGCACCCCTCCGACATGGCGGTCGCGCTCGCCGCGCTCGGCGCCGATGTCCTGCTGCTGGGCCCGGACGGCGAACGCACCGTACCGCTCACGGGCTTCCACCGGCTGCCCGGTGACGCCCCCGAGAAGGACACGGTGCTGCTGCCCGGCGAACTCGTCACCGGTGTCCGGCTGCCCGCCTCGGCCGCCGGGCTGCCGTCCGCGTACCGCAAGGCCAGGGACCGCGCCTCGTACGCCTTCGCGCTGGCGTCGGCCGCCGTGGTGCTCGACGTGCGCGACGGTGTCGTACGCGATGTACGGCTCGCCTTCGGCGGGCTGGCCCACAAGCCCTGGCGGGCCACCACCGCGGAGGCCGCGCTGCGCGGCGGACCGGCCACCGCGGCCGCCTTCGGCCACGCCGTCGAGACGGAACTGGCCGCCGCCCGGCCGTTGCGGGACAACGGCTTCAAGGTCCCGATGGCCCGCAATCTCGCCGTCCGGCTGCTGACCGAGCTGGCCGACCCGGACGCGAGCGCCCTCGACCACACCGACCCCCGCCGAGGAGACCGATGACCACCAGCCGGGAGCGGGCCCTGGGAGCCGACACCGTCCGTATCGAGGGCCCGGCCAAGGTCACGGGGACCGCCCTGTACGCGGCCGAGCACACCCCGGACGGCTGCCTGTACGCGTGGGTGGTGCCCGCGACGGTGGCGCGCGGCCGGATCGTGTCCATCGACACGGCCGCCGCGCTCGCCGAGCCCGGGGCCGTCGCCGTACTGACCCATGAGAACGCGCCGCGGATCGAGGAGCCCGACGACCCGATCCTGGGCGCGCTGCGTGACGACAGGGTGCCGCACCGTGGCTGGATCGTCGCGGTCGCCGTCGCCGAGACGCCGGAGGCGGCGCGCGCCACCGCCGACGCGGTGCGCGTCACGTACGCGACGGAGGACCACGACGTCGTCCTCACCACCGACCATCCCGGTCTGTACGCCCCCGAGACGGCGAACGGCGGCTACCCCGGCTCCCGCGAGCGCGGCGACTTCGACGCCGCGTACGCCGCCGCCCCGCTCACCGTCGATGTCACGTACTCCATGGACCCGATGCACAACCACCCCATGGAGCCGCACGCCGCCGTCGCCCGCTGGCACGACGGGCGGCTGACGGTGCACGACTCCAGCCAGGGGTCGGCCGTCGTACGCGAGACCCTGGCCGCGCTGTTCGCCATGGACCCGGCGCACGTCACCGTCATCAGCGAGCACGTCGGCGGCGGCTTCGGCTCCAAGGGCACCCCGCGCCCGCAGCCGGTGCTGGCCGCACTGGCGGCCCGGTACGTCGGGCGGCCCGTGAAGCTGGCGCTGCACCGCTCGCAGCTCCCGGCGCTCGTCGGGCACCGCCCCTCGACCATCCAGCGGGTGCGGCTCGGCGCGGGCCCGGACGGGGTGATCCGCGCGCTGGCGCACGAGGTGATCACGTACACGTCCACGATCAAGGAGTTCGTGGAGCAGGCCGCCACCCCCGCCCGCACCATGTACACCTCGCCGCACAGCCGCACCACCCACCGCGTCGTCGCGCTCGACGTGCCGTCACCGTCGTGGATGCGCGCGCCGGGCGAGGCGTCGGGCATGTACGCGCTGGAGTCGGCGATGGACGAACTGGCCCTGGTGGCCGGGGTGGATCCGGTGCAGCTGCGGGTGCGCAACGAGCCCTCGCACGAGCCGGATTCGGGCCGGGCCTACAGCAGCCGCCATCTCGTGGAGTGTCTGCGCGAGGGCGCCCGCCGGTTCGGCTGGCGCGACCGCGATCCACGGCCCGGGGTGCGCGCGCGGGGCCGGTTCCTGCTGGGCAGCGGCGTCGCCGCCGCGTCGTACCCGGTGGTGATCACGCCGTCGACGGCCGAGGCGCGGGCGGCGGCGGACGGCGGTTTCCTGGTACGGGTCAACGCCACCGACATCGGTACGGGAGCCCGCACCGTGCTCGCCCAGATCGCGGCCGACGCGCTCCACGCGCCCCTGGACCGGGTCCGTATCGAGATCGGCGACAGCGACCTGCCACGGGCCCCGCTGGCCGGCGGTTCGTGGGGCACCGGCTCCTGGGGCTGGTCCGTCGACAAGGCGTGCCGGGCCCTGCGTTCACGTATCGAGGCGGCGGGCGGCACGGTGCCCGCCGAGGGACTGTCCGCGAGCGCCGACACGACGGACGACGTCCAGGCCGGGACGGAGTTCGCCCGCCACGCCTACGGCGCGCACTTCGTCGAGGTCCAGGTGGACAGGGACACCGGCGAGATCCGGGTGCGCCGGATGCTGGGGGTCTTCGCCGCCGGCCGCATCCTCAACCCCCGTACGGCGCGCAGCCAGTTCATCGGCGGGATGACGATGGGGCTCGGCATGGCGCTGATGGAGGGGGCGACGATCGATCCGGTCGCGGGCGACTTCCCGGAGCGCGACCTCGCCTCGTACCACGTGCCCGCGCACGCGGACGTGCGCTCCGTGGAGGCGTACTGGATCGAGGAGGAGGACCCGCACCTCAACCCGATGGGCAGCAAGGGCATCGGCGAGATCGGCATCGTCGGCACTGCGGCGGCCATCGGCAACGCGGTGCGCCACGCGACGGGAGTGCGCCTGCGCGAGGTCCCGATGCGCCCGGACAGACTGCTGCCGCACCTGGGCTGACAACGCCCGCGGCCGGTGTATCGGGCAGCGTTCTTTTGTTCTCGGTAGACGTGGCCCGCGTTCACTCGGCGTTCGGTTTGTTCTTCGAGACTCGGCGGTTGGCACCCCCCGCGCCGGAAGTTGAACGAAAGGCTTCAACCGTGAAGGACAAGAACACCGAAGACCCCGAGCGCTCCGCCCTCTCCCGGCGCCGGCTCGTCAAGTTCGCCGGCGTCGGCGCGACCCTCGCCGCCGCCGCACCGATCGTCGGCACCGGCGTCGCCTTCGGCAACGACGACGAGGACGACCGCCGCTCGTCCGGCGGCTCCGGTGACTCCCGCAGACGCGCCTGGCGCGCCGGTGACCACCACGTGCACTCGGAGTACAGCGGTTCGTTCGACACGACGAAGAACCCGCCCGTGTTCAAGAAGGGCGGCGACGCCGTCTACCCGATCGTGACCAACGCGATCATGGCGAAGAACTTCGGGCTCAGCTGGGCGATGTGCACCGACCACGGCGGTCCGACGCACTCGAAGGTCAACCTGGAGCAGGCCTACCCCGACCTGCTGCGTTCGCGCGTGCTCGTCCCCGAGGTGCTCCAGTTCTGGGGCATGGAGTTCGACGCCCCCGCGCTCGACCACCACACGCTGATGATCCCGCACCACACCGACGAGGCCCAGCAGTTGTTCGAGCTGGAGCAGCGCTTCGCCAAGCTCGACCCGTTCCCCGCCGACCCGGGCCGGGACACCGAGGCCAAGATGGTGGAGTTCCTCAAGGCCGCGAAGGGCATGCCCCGCAAGCCGCTGGTGATCGCCCACCACGCCTCGCGCTCCGCGCCCGGCCTCGGTGTCTACGGTCAGGACACGCCGCGCGAGTTCCGTAACGGCAACGACGCCGCGCCCGACATCTACGTCGGCTTCGAGGGTGCCCCCGGTCACCAGGCGGGCCCGCTCGTCGGTGGCGCCCGTGGCGGCTACGGCAACTACCCGACGCACGGCGGCTTCGACCAGATGACCGCGCGCGTCGGCGGCCTGTGGGACGCGCTGCTCGGCGAGGGCCGGCGCTGGTGGATCACCGCGACGTCCGACTCGCACGTGCACTGGACGCGCGGCGGCTCCGACTTCTGGCCGGGCGAGTACAGCAAGACGCACGTGCTGGCGCGTCAGGACTACGGCGACATCATGGACGGTCTGCGCAACGGCCGGATCTGGGTCGGCACCGGTGACCTCATCCGTACCCTCGACGTCACGGCGAGCAACCGGGGCAACGTGGCCGCCGCCGGCGAGTCGATCACGGTCACCAACCGGGGCCGTACGGACGTCGAGATCGAGATCCGGTTCCGCCCGCTGAACGGCAAGAACGCCAACGGCGACCGTCCCGAAGTGACCCGCGTCGACCTGATCACCGGCAAGATCACCGGCAAGAGCGACAACCGCGACTCCGACACCAACCCGACGACCAAGGTCGTGGCGCGGTTCGGCAAGCGCGACTGGCGCAAGCAGGGCGACGAGTACGTCATCAAGCACACCCTGCGCGACGTGGACGGCGACATGTACGCCCGCGTCCGCGGCACCAGCACGGACGAGGCCGAGCCGCTCGCGGACGGCCTCGAAAGCCCGTGGGACGACCTGTGGTTCTACTCCAACCCGGTGTTCGTCAAGGTCCGCTAGAGCCTGTCCGGCGGAAGCGGTCGACTCACCGAGTGCCGGGCGGGCGGATCTCCGCCCGCCCGGCGTTCGTCAACCCGTTGAGCCGCAGGGCCAGTTGGATCTCCAGCGTGCGCGCCGGGGAGTTCCAGTCCTGGCCGAGGAGCCGGCCGACCCGCTCCAACCGCTGCACGACCGTGTTCACATGGACGTGCAGCGCCGTCTTGGTCCGGGTGAGGCTCGCCCCCTCGGCGAAGTACGCGTCGAGCGTCCCCACGAGGTCGGTGCCGCGCTCGGCGTCGTAGTCGAGTACGGGGCCGAGTGTGGCGCGTACGTAACCGCCGAGGTCCGCCCGGTCCCCCAGCAGTACGCCCACGAAGCCGAGTTCGCCGGTGGCGCCGCCGTGCCCGGTGTGGCCCAGCACGCGCAGGGCGGAGAGGCAGCGGCCCGCCTCGGTGTGGACGGTAGGCAGTTCGGCGAGGCCCGCCGCCGGGCCCGCGGCGCCCACGGTGACCGGGGAGCCGACGGCCTGGCCGAGTTCGGCGGCGAGTGTACGCGCGCCCGGCCCGGGGGCGTCGGTCGGCGCGACGAGCACCACGTGTCCCTCGTGGATGCCCGCCAGGCCCTTGCCGGCCTGGGCGTGTCTGGCGGCCACGGCCAGCAGCCGGTGCCGGTCGGCGCTCTCTCCGTCGGCGACGAACACACAGTGCGGGCGCGCGAGATCGACCCCCAGCCGCCTGGCCCGCGCCGACAGGGCGTCCGGGTCGCCCGAGCGCGACAACAGGTCGCCCAGCAGTTCACCGCGTACCCGGTCCTCCGCCTCGGCGACCGAGCGGCGCAGCAGCAGGAGCAGCGCGGTGACGACTCCGGCGCGTTCGAACAGCAGCCGGTCGACGTCCGTGAGTTCGGGGTGCCCGGTGAGCGCGATGCTGCCGAGGAGTTCGGGCCCCGCGAGGACCGCGCAGACCCAGGTGCCGTTCAGGGACACCGCCCGCCCGCTGGCCCGGGAGGCGGCGACCGCCGGGGTGGGAGGGGGCAGCGACTCGGCGCGGGCGCAGGCGAGTTCGGCGCCGTCCGCGTCGTGGATGAGGATCCCGCCGTCGAGGATGTCGGCGATGGCGGCGGCCACGTCGTCGGCGCCGCCGCCGCGCAGCACCAGGTCGGTGAGCTGGTCGTGCGCCTCCTCGGCGCGGCGCATCTCGCCGCTGTGCGCTCTGATCGTCTCCGAGGCCGCGTTGAGGTCGACCAGCGCGGCCCGGGTCTCCTCCAGCAGCCGTGCGCCGTCGATGGCGATGGCGGCGTGGTCGGCCAGCGAGGAGAGCAGGGCGACCTCTTCGGCGGCGAACTCGCGGGGCGCGCGGTCCGCCGCGTACAGCACCCCGATGATCCGCGCGCCGACGCGCAGCGGCACCCCGAGGATCGCGCGCAGCCCCTCGTCGAGCACGGCGCTGTCGATGGTGGTGGTGTGGTGGAAGCGGGTGTCGCGCTGGTAGTCGCCGGTGGCGTACGGGCGGGCGGTCTGCGCGACGAGTCCGCCCAGGCCCTCCCCCATCCCGAGCCGCACCTGCTGGAACGCGGCGGCCACGGACCCGTCGGTCACCCGCATATAGGTGTCGCCGGCGAGTTCGTCGTTGAGGGAGAGGTACGTGACGTCCGTGCCGAGCAGCAGTTTGGCCCGGTGGACGATGGCGCGCAGCACGGCGTCCAGGTCCCGGAGCGCCGCGAGGTCGCTCGCGGTGTCGAAGAGCGCGGTGAGCTGTGCCTCGCGGCGCCGGTGCTGGCTGAGGGTGCGTCTGATGCGCAGCGCGACATCCGTGGCGTCGGTGATCGCGGCCAGATCGCCGCCCCGCACGCCGGCCTCGCGGGCGTCGGCGGCGGGGCGGGCGAAGTCTTCGGCGGGCGCGCCCCGCGCCAGCAGGTCGAGAAGCCGGCGCAGGGCAGCCACGGAGTGCCGGGTGCCTGGAGCTGTCACGTCGGCGAGCATACGGTGATCACCTCCGGGTGGGCACGGGTGCGGCGGCGGGAGCGGTACGCCCGGGGGCGGTGGTTCAGCGGCCCAGCCGGGCCGAGTCCTTGGCCTTCTCGGTACGGTCCGCGGGGGCGGGCGGCGCGGCGGGCGCGGGGACCGAGCCGACCAGTCCGTCCTTGGTCAGGTCGCGGCCCCGGGTCTCCTTCGCCACCCACACGGTCACGACGGTGACGAGCGCCGCCGCGCTGAGATAGACGGACACCGGCAGGGAGGAGTCGTAGTCCTTGAGCAGTTCGACGGCGATCAGCGGTGCGAGCGCGCCGCCGATGATCGAGGCGAGCTGGGAGCCCATCGAGGCGCCGGAGTAGCGGACCTTGGTGTCGAACATCTCGGAGATGAAGGCCGCCTGCGGCCCGTACATCGCCCCGTGGAACAGCAGCCCGACCGTGACGGCGAGGGTGATGACCGGGAACGACTCGGTGTCCAGCAGCGCGAAGAAGGCGAACGCCCAGCCGACCATGCCGATCGCGCCGATCTGGGTGACCGGGCGGCGGCCGAGCCGGTCGGAGAGCGCCCCCCACATCGGGATGGTGACGAAGTGCACCGCGGAGCCGATCAGGACCGCGTTGAGGGCGTCGCTCTTGGGCAGTTCGAGGTGCACGGTGACGTAGACGAGCACGAAGGCGGTGAGGATGTAGTACGAGACGTTCTCGCCGAACCGGGTGCCGATCGCGACCAGCACCTCACGCCAGCTCTTGCGGAACACCTGGACGACGGGGGCGGCCTCCTTGACGGCGGGGGCACCGCTCGCGCCGGCGCCACCGTCCGCCCGCGCCGCCTCGTCGGCGGCCTTGCGCTGCGCCTCCAGGAAGACCGGCGACTCCTCGACCGAGATACGTATCCACAGCCCGATGACGACCAGCAGCCCGGAGAGCAGGAACGGGATGCGCCAGCCCCACGCGAGGAACGCCTCGTCGGACTGGACCGCGGCGAGCAGCGCCAGCACACCGGTGGCCAGGAGATTGCCGCCGGGGGCGCCCGCCTGCGGCCAGGAGGCCCAGAAACCACGGCGCTTGTCGCCGCCGTGCTCGGAGACGATCAGGATCGCGCCGCCCCACTCGCCGCCGAGGGCGAAGCCCTGAACGAGCCGCAGCACGGTCAGCAGGATCGGCGCGCCGACGCCGATCGTCGCGTGGGTGGGCAGCAGGCCCATCGCGAAGGTGGCGCCGCCCATCAGCAGGAGGCTGAACACCAGGAGCTTCTTGCGGCCGATCTTGTCCCCGTAGTGGCCGAAGACGATGCCGCCGAGGGGGCGGGCGGCGAAGCCGACGGCGTAGGTGAGGAAGGCGAGCAGGGTGCCGACGAGGGGGTCGCTGCTGGGGAAGAAGAGGGTGTTGAAGACCAGCGCGGCGGCGGAGCCGTAGAGGAAGAAGTCGTACCACTCGATGGTGGTGCCGACGAGGCTGGCCGCGACGATGCGCCCGATCTTGGTCCGGCGTGGTGGTGGGGAGCTGGGGACGACGCTCATGGTGGAGTCACCGCGTTTCGGTTGGGCGGGCAGGGACGGGGGTGCGGGTGGTGCGGAGAGCGGGAGCGGGGTGGAGCGGGAGCGGTTCGGACGGCGACCGGGGAACGGCGGGGCGTCAGCGGGCGCCCCACCCGCCGTCGACGGGAATCGAGGAGCCGGTGATGTAGCCGGTGTCGGCGCCGCAGAGCCAGACGCACACCGCGGCCACCTCCGCCGGTTCGATCAGCCGCTTGATCGCGGAGCGGTCCAGCAGTACGTCGCTGACGACCTCGTCCGCGGGGATTCCGTGGGCCACCGCCTGAGCGGCGATCTGCCCTTCCACGAGCGGAGTCCGTACGTAGCCGGGGTTGACGCAGTTGCTGGTCACACCGTGCGGCGCGCCTTCCAGAGCGGCCACCTTGCTGAGCCCCTCAAGTCCGTGCTTGGCGGCGACGTACGCGGACTTGAAGGCGCTGGCGCGCAGTCCGTGCATGCTGGAGATGTTGACGACGCGGCCCCAGCCGCCCGCGTACATGTGCGGCAGGCAGTGCCGCATGAGTAGGAACGGGGCCGTCAGCATCACCTTCTGGATCAGCTCGAATCTCTCGGGCGGGAAGTCCTCGATGGCGGCGACGTGTTGCAGCCCGGCGTTGTTGACCAGGATGTCGATGTCGGCGGGGAGCCGGTCGACGGCGCCCGCGTCGGCGAGGTCCACGGCGTGGCTCACGCCTCCGGTGCCGGCGGCGACGGACTTGGCCGCGTCGGCGTCGCGGTCGACGATGTGGACCAGTGCCCCGGCTTCGGCGAGCGCCTCGGCGCAGGCCCGTCCGATGCCGCTGCCGCCACCGGTCACCAGAGCGGTGCGGCCCTTGAGTTCCCTGCTCTTCATGGCCGGAACGGTAGAGACACCTGACCCGACATCCCATGTGACGGTTCACCACACTGGACGCCGGTCAGGTGTCGTCGTCCACCACATGCCTGACCGGGAGCGGCATGCCGTGACGCCACGTCACGTTCCGTGGCTGCCTCAGCCGGCCAGCGGGCACCGGGTGAGCAGCGTGGCCGGATCCGCCCCGTCGGGCATCGGGATCGTCCGGCTGGGCGGCGGGCGCCGGTCGTCGTCCAGCCAGCGCTCCAGCGCGACGACGGCCGAGCGGTGACACGGCACCAGGGGGCGTAGCCGGTCGGGGAAGCTGTCGAAGAGCGAGTCGACATGGGTGCCGCCCTCGACGCGGTAGTAGCGGTGCAGCGCGCCCCTCCCCTCGCGGCCGACCATCGCCGCGTACGTGTCCGACGTCTTGGAGATCGGCAGCAGTACGTCGAGCGTGCCGTGGAAGGTGATCAGTGGTTTGCCGATCCGGCCGGTGAGCGCGATCTTCTCGACGGCGTCGCGGACGGCGGCCGGCCGCGTGTCGTAGTCGTAGTCGGCGTCGCAGGCGGGCGTGCCGGACGCGCAGAAGGGTGTCCCGGCCTCGGTGGCGCCGTCGTACTCCGGGTCCAGCTCCTCACGGTAGATGCGCTGGGTGAGATCCCAGTAGTACTGGTGGTGGTACGGCCAGAGGAATTCCGACCCGGCCGGGAATCCCGCCTTCACGATCTCCCGGTGCGCCGCGCCGGCGCCCGCGCCACCGGCCTGGTAGGTGGGGTAGGCGCGCAGGGTGGGCGGCAGGAAGGTGAGCGGGTTGGGGTCCTTCGTACGCCAGAGAGTGCCCTCCCAGTCGACGCCGCCGTCGTACAGCTCGGGGTGGTTCTCCAGCTGCCAGCGCACCAGATAGCCGCCGTTGGACATGCCCATCGCGAGGGTGCGGGACACGGGCCGCTGATAGCGCTGCGTGGTCACCTCGCGTGCGGCGCGGGCGAGTTGGGTGACGCGGGTGTTCCATTCGGCGAGGGCGTCGCCGGGTGCGGCGCCGTCGCGGTGGAAGTCGGCGCCTGTGTTGCCCTTGTCGGTGGCGGCGTAGGCGTAGCCGCGGGCGAGCACCCAGTCGCCGAAGGCCCGGTCGTTGGCGTACTGCTTGCGGACTCCCGGCGATCCGGCGATCACCAGGCCGCCGTTCCACCGGTCGGGCAGCCGGATCACGAACTGCGCGTCGTGGTTCCAGCCGTGGGTGGTGTTGGTGGTGGAGGAGTCGGGGAAGTAGCCGTCGAGCTGGATGCCCGGTACGCCGCTGGGCGTCGCGAGGTCCTTCGGGGTCAGCCCCGACCAGTCGGCCGGGTCGGTGTGGCCGGACGCGACGGTTCCGGCGGTGGTCAACTCGGCCAGACAGGCGGCCTGTTGGCGCGCCGCGCCGGGTACGGCGAGCGCGGCCATCCTGGTGCAGTGGCCGGGACGACGGTCGGCGTCGGCGGAGGAGGCGGAGGCTGAGGCGGGCGGGGCGGTGGCGGCCGGGGCCACGAGGACCGCCGCGACCAGGCAGGCGGCGGCCCGGATCCGTCGGACGTACTGCGGGACAAGTGGCATGGGCCATCACTCCGTTGTAGGGACACGTCGGCGCGCGGGTGGCGGCGGGACGCTACCCACCCGTCAGGGGCAGCGAGCGTCGGCGAGGACGTAGTAACCCGTCGGGGACTCCTTGAGCGTGCGGATGACGAACGTGTTGTTGAGGCCCATGTTCTGGTTCGAACCCTTCGCGTACACGTAACCACCGCTGGTCGTCGCCCGCGCGGCGCGCACGTGCTCGTAGTTGCTCGACGTCCAGCAGGCCGCCGGCGCTCCGGTGGTGCCCACCGTGACCTGCGCCGAGCGGGCGCCCTCGGCACCGTCCGCCGCGCGCGCCGCGACGCTGTACGTGTACGAGGTCCCGGCGCTCAGACCGCTGTCGGTGTACTGGGGTTCGGCCGGCACGCCCACCCTTGTGCCGCCCCGGTAGACCGCGTAACCGGACGCGCCGGCCACCGGCTCCCACGCCAGCGCGACGGAGGAACCGGTCACGCCCGTGGACCGCAGTCCGGTCGGGGCGGGCAGGTTCCCCGGGCCGGGCGGGGACGCGTCAAGTCCGAAGAAGCGGGTGACCCAGTAGCTGGAGCAGATGGAGTCGATGAAGTGCGCGGTGCCGGTCGCCCCGCACTGCTCGGCGCCGGTCCCGGGGTCGACGGGCGTGCCGTGCCCGATGGCCGGGACGCGGTTGACCTCGACGGCGACGGTGCCGTCCCCGGCCAGATACTCGTCCCTGCGGGTGCTGTTGGGGCCGATGGTGGAGCTGCGGTCGGGCGTCTGGTCCAGGCCGTGCACCTGGGTCCACTGGTCGCGCAGTTCGTCGGCGTTCCTCGGGACGACGGTGGGGTCGTTGTCGCCCTGCCAGACGGACACCCGGGGCCAGGGGCCCGGGTAGCCGGGGTAGGTGTTCCGCACGCGCTGCGCCCACTCCTGGGGCGTACGGTCCACGCCGGGGCTCATACAGGTGAACGCGGTCAGGACGTCCGTGGCGCAGGCGTACGGCAGTCCCGCCATCACCGCGCCGGCCTTGAACACGTCCGGGTACGCGGCGAGCATCACCGCCGTCATGCCGCCACCGGCGGAGAGTCCGGTGACATTGACCCGCGAGGCGTCGGCGCCGTACGAGGAGACGGCGTGGGCGACCATCTGCCGGATGGACGCGGCCTCGCCCTGGCCCCGGCCGATGTCAGCGGACTGGAACCAGTTGAAGCACTTGTTGGCGTTGTTGAGGGACGTCGTCTCCGCGAGGACCAGCAGGAAGCCGTGCCGGTCG
>NZ_MDCR01000589.1 GCF_001723055.1 Streptomyces niveus | reverse complement strand
CGCGCTGGACAAGGCGGCGGCCGACGGGCGCCTGGTGGCCGCGGCGATGCCGCTGGCCGGCACGTGACGGACGAGGGACACGTACCCGCCGAGGACCGGGCACGTACCCCCGCCGATTCGCCCTCCCACCCCTCGCGACCAGCATTTTCGCCGGTCGGGCCGCATCCGACGGACGATTGGGTCGTTGGCACCCACGTGCACTCATACGACCGTTCACGTCAGCAGTACCAGCCCCAGGTCCCGGCGATGCGCCCGGCCCAGGACCCCCCGGCGGGCTACTCGTCCGGATACTCGGCCACGCCGATCTACGACGCGCTGTACTCCGAGTACCTGCGCTCGTTCAGGACGCTGCCGGGTGACCGGAGCGGTGAGGAGAGCCTCGGCTTCACCGCATTCGGTACTGGGATGCACGGCTCGTCCGACAGCCGGCAGTCCTCGTTCACCAGTTCGTGGCAGAGCGGCCGGCAGTACGGCCGGCCGCAGATGGCGCTGCCACCGGCT
>NZ_MDCR01000588.1 GCF_001723055.1 Streptomyces niveus | reverse complement strand
GGCCGGACCGTGCTGCCCCGGCCCACCGGCACCGGCGAGGCCGGGGCAGCACGGTCCGGCCCCAGGACGTCGACCCGGCCGACGCCGACGAGGTCGGCGAGGGCGCGCTCACCGCCCTGTGGACCTACGACACCGCCGCCGACAGCGGGCCGCACGACGCCGGGCTGCGCGCCGCGGACGCGGGCTGGCTGACCGAGGCGTACGCGGACCGGCTGCGCGCGCACCAGTCGCAGTCGGTCCCCGGCGCCCAGTGGCAGGAGTGGGCCGAACACGGCGCCCGCACCGCCGTCGTACCGGAGAAGACCGAGGACGCGGCCAAGCCGCCCGACTCCGAGACCGAGGCGTGGCGGCAGTGGACCGTCACCGCCACCCCGGAGGGGCGCGAGGGGTGGAAGGGCGAGCCCGTCGTGTCGGCCGTCTACGTACAGCTCACCCGCGCGACGGCCGACGAGCCGTGGCGGGTCGCCGACGTCACCGTCCGCTAGGCCTGTTGACCGGGCCGGGAGTCCAACCGCACGGGAGAAACGTCATGTCGACGATGCGCGAGTCCGCCGATGTACCCGCCTGGCCCGTCTACGCCCTCACCGTGCACGACGACGGCCGGGTGCTCGCGTCGGGGCCGCTGATCGAGACGTCCGGGCACCCCACGCGCGCCGCCGCCATCGAGGTCGTGGCCGGTGCCGCCGGACGGCTCGGCCGTTCCGTACGGGCCACGGCCAGCGAACCGGACGGCGCTGTATGGCCGTTGATCGTGTCGCCCGACGGCGAGGTGAGCGAGGTGAAGACCGGCAGGCCGCGCGCCGCGGCGCCCAGGAAGCGCGCGGAGAAACGCCGCGAGAGGCGCCAGGAGAAGGACCGGGGCAGGCGCGCGGCGAAGAGCGCCGCGAAAGAGGGCTCGGCCGCAGCGCCCCGGCCCGGAGCGCCGGAGGGCGGCGAGGCGTACGCGGAGTCCCTGGCCCAGGTGACGGACCACCTCGACGCGGGCCGCACCGACGAGGCCCGGGCGCTCGCCACCCAGCTCGACACACAGGTCGCGGGTGTCCTCGGCGTCTCCCACCCCGTCGCGCTGGGCGTCCGCGAGGTGCGCGCCCGCGCGACCGCCGAGGCCGGGGACCCGGTCGCCGGCATCCAGTTGTACCGGGACGTGGCCGAGCGCTGGCACTACCGGGGGGACGCCGAACAGGCCGAGGCGGTGGCGGGCCGCGCCGAGAAGCTGTGGACGGGGATCACCGACGTGGAGCGGGCGCTGAGCGCCGGGGTCGCCGTGGTCCGGATGCGCAACCAGATCCCGGGCGAGGGCGGTGCGGCGCTCGCCTCGGTACTGGCCCACCGCGAGCGGCTGCTCCGGACACCCGTCGCGGAAGCGGCGCCGGAAACAACACCCGCCACGGCAGCGCCCGTTGCCGACGCGGGCACGGCGAAGGGGACGGAAGCGGTGGCGGGGAGGGGAGCCG
>NZ_MDCR01000587.1 GCF_001723055.1 Streptomyces niveus | reverse complement strand
CCGTCCTCGCCACCAGCCGGGAGCCGCTCGGCGTGCCCGGTGAGGTGCTGCGCCCGGTCGGCCCGCTGCCGGAACCGATGGCGCTGCGGCTGCTCGCCGACCGGGGCGCCGCCGCCCGGCCCGGCTTCCGTACGGAGGACGACCCGGCCGCCGCCGAGGAGATCTGCCGTCGGCTCGACGGGCTGCCGCTCGCGATCGAACTGGCCGCCGCCCGGCTGCGGATGCTCACCCCCCGGCAGATCGCCGACCGCCTCGACGACCGCTTTCGGCTGCTGACCGGCGGCAGCCGCACCGTACTGCCCCGGCAGCAGACGCTGCGCGCCGTCGTGGACTGGTCGTGGGATCTGCTCGACTCCGCCGAGCGGGCCGCGCTGGGTGACCTGTCCGTCTTCGCGGGCGGCTGCGACCTGGCCGCCGCCGAGGCGGTGCTCGGGCCCGACGCGCTCGAAGTGCTCGGTTCGCTCGTCGACAAGTCGCTCGTCGTCGCGAGCCCCGCCCCCGACGGCGCGATGCGCTACCGGCTGCTGGAGACCGTCCTGGAGTACGCCGCGCAGCTTCGGGTCGGCGAGCCGGACCAGCTCCCTGAAGTGCACGAGATGCCGGCGTTCGGCGGCGGCGCGCCCGCCGGACTCGTCGAGCCGCTGCGCGGCGTACTCCAGGA
>NZ_MDCR01000586.1 GCF_001723055.1 Streptomyces niveus | reverse complement strand
TCGCTCTCTACGCCCACTTCCCCGGACAGATCATCCACCTCGAGCGAACCGACCTCGATCGCGGCAAAGGTCGACCACGCCCACTTCGGGGAGGACGCATGGACCACATCGTCTACCTCGACGCCTTCACGAGTCGGCCTTCCGCGCCGGCCGCCCGCGCGTGGACCGCGGGCTGTTGATCGCGGTCAGCGGAGAAGCCACCGATGCCGGAACGCGTAAATCGGACGTATGAGCCAAGGGTGACAGTCACCCGATTGGCCGGTCAGGACTCTTGCGCGCCGTCAGGCTCTTGGGAGGGAACGCGCCGGTGGGGCGTGGGTATGGGCGAGACGGGGTGGGCGTGACCGAGCGCGGTAGGGCCGACCGTGCCGGTCCGGGTGAGACGGGGCTGGGCGTGACCGACCACGGCGTCCCGCCCGCCCGGCCGGCCACGGAGGACCGGACGGGCGGGCAACAGTACGGCGACGAGCTGCGGCAGGACGACAGGCCGGTGCGTGCGGTGCCGCGGCACGTAGCCTGCGTGATGGACGGCAAC
>NZ_MDCR01000585.1 GCF_001723055.1 Streptomyces niveus | reverse complement strand
GCGCCACCCAGCGCGCCCATTCCCATGCCCTGGGCCTCCCCCTTCGCCGGCGTCCGCGTCACCGGGTCGTTCTCGGCCGCGCCCACGTAGACATGGGCTCTGCCGACTCCCAGATCGTCCGCGGAATCCGCACCCGTTCCCGGGCTTCCCACCAGCACAATGTCGTCGACGCCCGGAATACCTCCCTCCCGCTGGGCGGCCTGGCCCACCGTCAGGGAACCGTACGAGTGGCCCATGGCCGTCAAATGCGGGTCGTCGTTCTCGTTCGTCGCCGCGATTCCCGCCATGAAATCGCCGTACGCCGACGCCCCCGCTTCCGCGTTGTCCGTGAACATGACGTCCGTATTCCCCGTGATGTCGTCCGTCGAAAGCTGCGGCGCGTCATAGCCCAGCCATACGATCGACGCCGTCGACGCGTCGTATTCGGCCGCGCCCAGCAATGTGTCCCTCGCCCGCTTCAGGTCGTTCTCCGCGAACGCCTCGTCCAACGCCGTCCCCAGCCCCGGCACATACGCC
>NZ_MDCR01000584.1 GCF_001723055.1 Streptomyces niveus | reverse complement strand
CGGGCAGCCAACTCGACCTCCCGGCCACGCTGCCCGCGCCCCGCCGCCCCCTGGAGCGGTCGGCGACCGTACGGCACCGGTTCGCCCTCAACGACACCCACGACGGCTACACCGCCCCGTACGCCGACTGGCCGCGCTGGGAGCGGATGCTCGACATCCTCGCCCTGCACGGCTGCAACGAGGTCCTCGTCACCACCGGCCAGGAGGCCGTCTACCACCGGCTGCTGACCGACTTCGGCTACTCCGACACCGAGGCCCGCGCCTGGCTCCCCGCGCCCTCCCACCAGCCGTGGTGGCTGCTCCAGAACATGAGCGCGTACGGCGGCCCGCTCTCACCCGAGCTGATCGGCGCGCGTGCCGTGCTCGGCCGGCGGATCACCGACCGGATGCGCGAGCTGGGCATGTCCCCCGTACTCCCCGGCTACTTCGGCACCGTCCCGGACGGCTTCGCCGCCCGCAACCCCGGCGCGCGGACCGTGCCGCAGGGTGACTGGAACGGGCTGCCGCGCCCCGACTGGCTCGACCCGCGCACACGGGTCTTCGCCGAGGTCGCCGCCGCGTTCTACCGGCACCAGGGCGACCTCTTCGGTGAGGTGAACCTCTTCAAGATGGATCTGCTGCACGAGGGTGGCAACGCCGGCGACGTGCCCGTGCCCGACGCCGCCCGCGCGGTCGAGACGTCGCTCCACACGGCCCGCCCCGGTGCCACGTGGGTGATCCTCGGCTGGCAGACCAACCCCGTGCCCGCTCTCCTCGACGCCGTCGACACCGACCGGGTGCTGATCGTCGACGGCCTGTCCGACCTGGACTCGGTGACGGACCGCGAGCGGGACTGGGGCGGCGCGCCGTACGCCTTCGGCACCATCCCCAACTTCGGCGGCCGTACGACGATGGGCGCCAACTCCGACCGCTGGACGCAGCGGTTCACGGCCTGGCGCGACAAGCCGGGCAGCAGGCTCGTCGGCACGGCGTACATGCCGGAGGCCGCCGAGCGTGACCCGGCCGCGTTCGAGCTGTTCAGCGAGCTGGCGTGGCGGCAGGACGCGGTCGACCGCGAGAGCTGGTTCCGGTCGTACGCCGATCTGCGTTACGGGGGCGAGGACGGCGCCGCGCGGGACGCCTTCGGTGTGCTGGAGGCGACGGCGTACCGGCTGACGACCGCCGACGGGCGGCCCGTCGACTCGCTCTTCTCCCGCCGGCCGTCCCTCACGTCGTCCGTGGGGACGGCCTTCGACACCGCCGAGTTCGACAAGGCCCTCGGGTCGCTGCTCGCCGTACGGGAGGGGCTGCGCGGCTCGGACGCGTACCGGCACGACGTGACCGAGCTGGCCAGACAGGCACTCGCCAACCGCTCACGGCTTCTGCTGCCGCAGTTGCGCGGCGCCTTCCAAGGAGGCGACGCCGCCACGTTCCGCGCGCTGGCCGCGCTGTGGCTGAAGCTGATGCGGCTGAGCGACACGATGGCGGGCTGTCACCGTTCGTTCCTGCTCGGGCCGTGGCTGGAGGACGCCAAACGGCTCGCGACCAGCCCCGGGGAGGCGGTCACGCTGGAGTGGTCGGCGCGCACGCTGATCACCACCTGGGCCGACAGATCGGCGGCCGGGCACCTGAGCAACTACGCGAACCGCGACTGGCAGGGCCTGCTGGCGGACGTGCATCTGCCGCAGTGGCAGGCGTATCTGGACGACCTGGCCGACGCGCTGGCCGCCGGTCGGGAGCCGAAGGCCTTCGACTGGTACGTGGACGAGGAGGCGTGGACACGGGCGCGCACCGCCTATCCGGTGCGGGCGACGGGTGACGCGTACCGGACGGCCCTGCGGGTACGAAACACCCTGGCCGCCGCCCCGTACCAGGGCACCGTCGGCGTCACCGCCGACCCGCCCGTCTTCACCCCGGGCAGCACGGGCAGGCTGAAGGCCGACTTCCGCAACGTCAACGGGCTGCGCGGCACCGGCCCGGTCGACTTCGCCCTGACGGGCCCCGACGCCCGGCCGGACGGCCCGACGCGTCTGCCGTCCGTCGCCCCGGCGGGCACCGGCTCCGTCGCCTGGTCGGTGACGGCCCCCGCCGAACCGCTCACGTCGCCGCTGCGGCCCCTGCCGTACGAACTGGCCCTGGAGTACGGTCCGCGCGGCGAGGAGCGCGTGCGGACGGTCCAGCGCGGCACCGTGTACGTCGCGGGGCCGCGCTGGAC
>NZ_MDCR01000583.1:198-735 GCF_001723055.1 Streptomyces niveus | reverse complement strand
CGCGGCTGGTGGCGCACCTGCGGGAGGAGAAGGGGTACGCGTACCAGCTCGGATCCGGCATGGAGTCCGTGCCGGGCGCCTCCACGCTGATGGTCGAGGCCGACACCGCGGCCGAGCACACGGCCGCCGCACTCGGGGTGATCCGGGGCGAGCTGGCGCGTATGAGCGCCGAACCGCCGTCGCGGGAGGAGGTCGACGCGGCCAGGAGCTATGCGATCGGGTCCATCGCCACCGCGATGTCCTCCCCGGCCTCCCTCGCCTCCGGCCTGTCGAACCTGCTGCACATCGGGGTCGGCGCCGACTGGCTGCACGGGTGGGGGCCGTTGCTGGACGGGGTGCCGTACGAGGCGGTCGCGGAGGCGGCCCGGCGGTTCTTCCGGCCCGGGGACTTCACGGGCGTGGTGCTCGCCGACGAGTCGGCGGTCGCGCCGCTGCGGCGCGCCGGATCGGCCGAACTCGACTTCTGAGGTGGCTGTTCGGCGGTCGCGGCTGTTCGCGGGCGTACGAAGATTCGCGGGCGTACGAAGAGGGGCCGGT
>NZ_MDCR01000583.1:0-142 GCF_001723055.1 Streptomyces niveus | reverse complement strand
GGGCCGGTCGGCGATCAGCGCCGGCTCTTGCTGATCCCCGCGAAGACGGCGACGAGAAGGGCGATGCCGATGGCGATCCAGACTGCGGTGCTCATGAGTACTCCCGTTGAGTGAGGTGAGGGTTGGGTGTGGGGGGTTGAGG
>NZ_MDCR01000582.1 GCF_001723055.1 Streptomyces niveus | reverse complement strand
CCGGGCCCTGTTGCGCGGCGCCCCGCCCGCCCGCCGCCGCGCCGTGCACCGCCTGCTCGCCACGGTGCTCGACGGACCGCACCGGACGCTGCCGAGACTGGTCCAGCGCGCCTGCGCGGCCGGCGGGCACGACGCCGCCCTCGCCGAGGCCCTGGCACGCGCGGCCTGTCCGCCCCGCCCGCACGCCGACCGCGCCACGGCCCTCACCAGGGCCGCCGCCCTGTCCACCGACGAGGCCCTGCGCGGCGAGCGATACGCAGCGGCCGCCGAGCACGCCTGGCTCGCCGGGGACCCGGGAGGCGCCCGCGCGCTGCTGACCCGGGTACGTACGGAACCCGCGCCCGGCCGCGCCCACTATGTACGCGGGCTGGTCGCGCTGCGCGACGGGCCGGTCGCCGACGCCGGGGAGGCACTGCTCACCGCCGCCGGACTGCTCGCGCCGTCCGACCGGGCGCGCGCCGTCGGCGCCCTGCTCGGGGCGGCGGAGGCCGCCTGGCTCACCGGCGACGTGCCCGGATACGTGCGCGCCATGGACCGGGTCGCCGGTCTTGGCACCGAGCCGGCGCTCGACCACTTCCGCGCGGGCATGTGCGCCGTACTCGGCGGACGTACGGACGAGGGGCACGCACTGCTGCGCGGCTGCCTCGATGCGGACGGGCGCACCGGCGACCCCGCGGCCCTGCTGCGGTCGGGCATCGCCGCCCTCGTCGTCGGCGACGTCGACGCCGCCTGCCGGGCCGGTGTGCGGGCGCTGGCCGCCGTACGCGCCCACGGCCCTGAGGCCCTGCTGCCGCAGGCCCTGGAGCACCTGGCGTACGGCGAACTGCGGGCGGGCCGCCACGCGCCCGCCCGTGTCCACGCGTACGAGGGGCTGCGCGCCGCCGACCGGCTGGGGCAGCGCAACGCCGCCGCCGCGCTGCACGCCGTACTCGCCATGGCGGCCTCCGTGGAAGGCGACGCCCGTGCCTGCGCGGAGCACGCGTCGTCGGCGGCTGCCGACACCGGGCCGCACGGTCTCGCGCAGGCCGCCA
>NZ_MDCR01000581.1 GCF_001723055.1 Streptomyces niveus | reverse complement strand
GCCGCCGGCCTCGTGGTACGGCAGGGCGTCGACGACGAGGGCGCGCAGTTCCGGGTACTCGCGGTGACAGCGCCCGGCGAGTTCGGCCGCGGCGTCCTGGAGTCCGGGGGTCTCGTCGCCGGTGCGGGCGAGGCGGCCGATCGGGTCGGCGCCCAGGGTGCCGCGCACCTCGCCGCGCGGGACGTCGCGTTCGTCGTACAGGCGCAGCAACTCGGCGCAGGCGGCGGGGAATTCGTCGCCCGCGTCGAGCGCGATCGGGGCGAGGTCGAGATAGACACAGTCGAGGGCTTCGGACAGTCCGGAGACGGGCACGCCCGCCGCTCCCACCGCCAGCCACAGCGAGGTGGTGCCGTTGGCCAGGTCGTCGAGGACGGCTTCGTTGGTGCGCGCGGGGTCGGTGCGCCCGTGGCGCTGGCGTACGTCCCAGCCGCCCGGCGCGGGGCCGCCGGGCGACGCGGGCATGCCCGGCTTCGCGCCCTTCACCCGCGGTGGCACCCCCGGCGGCCCCGCGCCGGGC
>NZ_MDCR01000580.1:383-667 GCF_001723055.1 Streptomyces niveus | reverse complement strand
CCCCCAGCCCGTCATCGCCGTGCTCAGGCAGGGGGCGGGCCCGGCAGAGACGGCGCTTCTCGAACTCCTGCGTCAGGAGAGCTGGCAGCTCTCCTCCCGCTGAACGGACGGGAATTCCGAAATCGCGGCGTACGGAATTCCTCGATTCCTTCGGCGTCAGCCCCTGGGGAATTCCCCGCCGTCCACGACGAGATTGCTCCCGGTCAGCCACCCCGCCCGGTCGGAGAGCAGGAACAGCACCGCTTCGGCGATGTCGTCGGGCTCACCGTCCCGCCCCAGCGGCG
>NZ_MDCR01000580.1:0-358 GCF_001723055.1 Streptomyces niveus | reverse complement strand
CACGCCACCGGGCGAGGCGACCCTGCCGGGGCTCACGGTGTTGACCCGGATCCCGGCCGGGGCCAGCTCCAGGGACATTCCCCGGCTGTACGTCTCCAGCGCCGCCTTCGCGGTCGCGTAGTGCAGGAACGGGCCTACGGGGGTGAGGACCGCGGCCGACGAGACATGCACGATCGCCCCCGAACGCCGTTCCAGCATCCCCGGCACCAGCAGCGAGTCCAGCCGCACCGACGCCAGGTAGTTCAGGTTCAGCCCGTCCAGCCACTCGTCGTCGGGAATGGCGAGAGCACTCCTGTGCGCCCGCCCCCCGCCCGCGTTGTGCACCAGGATGTCCACCCCACCGAGCACGTCCCCCACC
>NZ_MDCR01000058.1 GCF_001723055.1 Streptomyces niveus | reverse complement strand
TCGCTGGGGGTGCGGGTGTCGCTGGGGGTGCGGGTGGCTCCGCACGAGAGTGCGGGCGACAGGAGGACGCCCGGGGAGGAACTACGTCGGGCGCCGGAAAGGCCGGAGGTCGGCGGCGAAGTTGCTAGCCGTGGCCGTGCAGGGCGTGGCACAGCGTGCAGGAGGCCTGTCGCAGGCCCTCCGTCGCAGCATGTGTATGACCCATGAGTGGAGTGTACGTCCGGTCGCGCCGTCCCGACTCCACCGTTCCGCCCGGAAGAACGGCGACGGTGGACGCGGCGAGGGGCGCGGCGACAGACGCGGGAACGCCCACGGCCGGTGGCCGTGGGCGTTCTCGTACGCGCGGGTCGACGCGCGGGTCGGCGCGCGGGTGTCGGCGCGCGGGTCGGCGCGTTCTCAGACCTTCTGGCCGGTGCCGCCGCCGCCCGCCGCGGCCTTGATGCCCCCGATGATCTCGTCCATCACGGGCAGCTTGGGCGCCTTGTCGTTGATGTCGAACCCGGAGCGCACGATGATCAGCATCTCCTGTGCGCCGGAGGCGGGCGACGGGAAGGCGAGGGACTGCACGTATCCGTCGTCGCCCTTGCCGGTGACGACCTTCCACCGGACCAGATAGCCCTTCTTGCCGGCGACGGTGACCGCCTCGGACTTCAACTCCTCGTGCGAGGAGATCTCTCCGTAGCTCTCGCCGCCGTAGGACTCCTCGGCGTTCTTCTTGATGTCGGCCTCGGCCGCGGCCTTCGCCGTGGTGGCCTTGATCTCCAGCGCCACCGCCGGGACGGAGTTCACCCCGCCGCGTACGCAGGACTGGTCCGGGTTGCCCGGGCACGGGTGTTCCCCGGTGGTCACTCCGGCGCCGACGGGGCCCGACTGGCCGCTCCAGCCCTTCGGCACCGGGATGCTGATGCCGCTGGCCATGTCGGTGGCGTAGCCGTCCTCGGTCGGGATCTCCTGCTGCGGCCCACCGCTGCCGCCCTCGCCGCCGTCGGGTGCCCCGGGGCCGCCGGGCGGCTGTGAGCCGTCGGGCGCCGGCCGTTCCCGGCCGGGCGAGCTGGGCGCTCCCGACGGGGTCGTGCTCGCCCTGTCCGCCGTGTCGTCGCCGTCGTCACCGAGAAGGAGGAAGCCGCCGACCACGGCCAGCACCACCACGGCCGCCGTCACGGCGAGGGCGATGCTCCTGCCACGCTTGCCGGTTCCCGGGGGCGGCGCCGACGGGTAGGGCGGAATGCCGGGCGCGCCCGGTCCGGAGGGCGCCCCCGGTGTGGAGGGCGCGCTCCAGGCCGTCGCCGAGTCGGAGCGGACCATGTCGGTCCAGGCCGATCCGTCCCACCACCGTTCCTGAGGCGGGCCTTCACCGTCATGTCCTGGGTCCGGATACCAGCCGGGCGGAGTCGTCTGTGTCACGTACTCACCATAGGCATATGGTCCGACAAAGCTGGTGAGAGGCCCATGAGAAATCGGCGTACCTCAGCTCCGGGCCGGTGGCACGATGCCGCGGATCACCCCCAGCGACAGCAGGTCCTGGGGACGCAGCTTGAGTTGCGCGGCCGTCGTACGGGTCTCCTCGGGCGGCCGTTTGAGGATCGCCGTCGCCGGTTCGGGTGCGATGACGGAGAAGTAACTGTCCGGTGTGGCCCAGGTGTTGCCCGGCGCGGCGAGAGCCAGCGCCCCGCCGGAGCCGCCCTCCCCGATCAGCAGGCTGGTGACGGGCACCCGGGCGGTGGTGACGGCGGCGAACAGGTCCGCGATCGCGGCCCCCGCGCCCGCGCGTTCCGCCTCGGCGTCGTTGGCGGCGCCGGGGGTGTCGACGAGCGTGAGCACGGGCAGGCCCAGCCGGTCGGCGAGGCGGATCAGTCTGGCCGCGGTGCGGTAGCCGGCCGGGAGGGTCGCGGTGCCGCGCTGGGCGGCGTAGGCGACCGTACGGCCGTCGTGCACGCCGAATCCGCACAGTGTGCCGGGGTCCACGCCGCCGCAGCGGTCGCCGTTGACGGTCTCGCGGCTGGTGAAGTAGGCGTCCAAGTACGCCTCGGCGCGGGGTCGTTCGGGGTCGCGGGCCAGGCTCACGGCGTCCCAGCCGGTGGCGGGCGGCTCGGCGTCGCCGAGTGCGGCCGGCGGGTCCGCGGCCGCGACGGCGCCGCCGCCGGGGCCGCCGGTCAGGAGCGTCAGCCAGTGGCCGACGGTGTGGCCCAGCGCCTCGGGCCGTACCACCGCGTCGATATGACCGGCCGTCAGCTGGGCTTCGGCGGTGTACGCGTACGGGTCGGCGTCCGGCGGCCGTACCCGCGAGCCGGCGAAGCCGATCTGGGCGCCCGGCAGGGCCAGGACCACATCGGCGCCCGCCCCGAGGGTGGCCCAGCCGCCGCCGGTCGTCGGGTCGCGCACCACCGCGATCTGGGGCAGCCCCGCCGCCCGGGTGAGGGCGGACTGCCGTGCCACCCGCTGGAGTTGGAGCAGGGCGCGCATGCCTTCCTGCATCCGGCTGCCGCCGGTCGCGATCAACGACACGACGGGCAGCCGCCGTTCACGGGCGAGGGTGTACGCGGCCTCCAGCCGGTCGCCGGTGCGCTCGCCCAGCGAGCCGCCGAGGAAGCCGAACTCGAAGGAGATCAGCACCGCTTCGGTGGCGCCGACGCGTGCGGTGCCGCAGACGACGGACTCGTCCTCGCCGGTGCGCCGCGCCGCGCGGGCACGGGACTCGTCGTACCCCGGCCAGCCGAGGGGGCCGTCCGGGGCCGCGGTGTCCTTGGGCGCCGGCAGTTCGAGTTCGGTGAAGGCGGCGGGAGCGCCGGCGGGCGTCGCCCCGGTGAGGGCGGCGATCGCCTGCCGTGCGCTCAGCCGCTCAGCCATGAAGGGCCCGCTTCATGATCTTGCCCATGTCGTTGCGGGGCAGCGCGTCCAGATACCGCACGGTGCGGGGCCGCTTGTGCGAGGCGAGCTGCGCCCCCACGTGGGCGGCCAACTCCTCGGCGGACGGCGGGGCGTCGGCCTGCGCGGGGACGATCCAGGCGACGATCCGCTCCCCCAGGTCCTCGTCCGGCTCGCCGGTGACGGCCGCCTCGCGTACGCCGGGGTGCTCCAGCAGCACGTTCTCGATCTCGCCCGCGCCGATCTTGTAGCCGCCGCTCTTGATGAGGTCGGTGGCCTTGCGGCCGACGATACGGACGTACCCGTCCGGGTCACGGACGGCCATGTCGCCCGTACGGAACCAGCCGTCGTCGAATGCGGCCTCGGTGGCGTCGGGGCGGTTCAGATACTCGGTGAAGAGGTTCGGGCCGCGCAGCTGGATCTCGCCGACGGTCTCGGAGTCGTACGCGGTGATCGGGACGCCCGTCTCGTCGACCAGCCGCAGTTCGACCCCGGCCAGCGGTACGCCGACGGTACCGGCGCGTGGTTCGCCGTCGGCGCGCACGCTGGTGTTCATCAGGGTCTCGGTCATCCCGTAGCGCTCGATGACACGGCGTCCGGTGGCCGCCGCGATCCGCTCGTGGTCGCGCACGGGCAGCGCGGCCGATCCCGACACCAGCAGGCGGGCGCCCGTGAGGGCCTTGGCGAGAGCCGGATCGTCGGCGAGAGCCTCGGCGATGCGGTGGTACATCGTCGGTACGCCGAAGAGCATCGTGGCTCCCGACGACAGCTCGCGCGCCACGCCGTCCGTGCTGAACCTGCCGAGGTGGCGCACGGAGCCGCCGCGGCGCAGCGGGCCGAGGATGCCCAGGATCAGGCCGTGGACGTGGAAGAGGGGCAGGCCGTGGACGAGGACGTCGGCCTCGGTCCACTGCCAGGCGTCCGCCAGGGCGTCGAGGGTCGCGGTGACGGCGCGTCGGGGCAGGACGACGCCCTTCGGGGGGCCGGTGGTGCCGGAGGTGTAGACGATCAGCGCGGGCGCCTGGGGGGACGGTTCGGCGGGCAGCGGCACCGTGTCCGGGGCGATGTCCGCGACGTCGGTGTCCAGGCGCGTCAACGTGGCGAGGACCGGGGGCAGTTCGGCCCCGCGTTCGGCGAGGACGAGGGCCGGTGAACTGTCGGTGACGATGTGCGTCAGCTCCCGCTCGCCCGTCTTGGGATTGACCGGCACCACGGGCACACCCGCCAGCAGCGCGGCCACCACCCCGACCGCCGTACCGAGGGTGGGGGTGGCCCAGACGGCGACCCGTGGCGCGCCGGCGATCCTGGCGGCCAGGGCGCCCGCCACCGTGGCCAGTTCGGCGTGGCTCAGTGTCCGGTCGCCGAATTGGAGCGCGGGCGTGGTGGAACGCTCGGCGAGGGCCGGGAAGAGAGGGGACACGCGTCGTTCTCCTTGCTGTCGGGACGTCTGACCGGTCGTCCGGGTGAGCGGATCATCCGAAGCCTGGCACCACCATCACGAGCCATACGGCGGCGGGTACCACTGCCACCACGATGCCTCCGTACACCATCAACTGCCGGAAGAAACGCTCCCGGTCGACATCGGGCGCGGCGGCGAGCACCAGGGCGCCGTTGGTGGAGAAGGGACTGACGTCCACGACGGTCGCCGAGACCGCGAGCGCGGCGATCATGCCGACCGCCCCGATCTCGCCCTGGGCGAGGAACGGCACGGCGAGCGGGATGAGGGCGCCCATGATGCCGACGGAGGAGGCGAAGGCGGAGATGATGGCGGCGATGTAGCAGAGCAGTACGGCTGCCAGCAGCGGGACTCCGATGTCGCCGACGGCGTTGCCCGCGTACTCGATGGTGCCCATCTCCTCCAGGACACCGACGTAGGTGAGGACACCGCAGATGAGGAGCACGGTCGGCCAGGCGACCTCGGTGACGGCCTTGCGGCTGGCGTCCGGCCAGAAGGCGCTCAGGATGACGGCGAGGGTGATGGCGGAGAGTCCGGCGTCGAGGTCGAACACGAGAACGGCGACGACGAGGGCCGCGAGCGCGGTGAGCGTGGCGGTACGGGCGGGGGTGAGGTTCGCGGCGTCGGCGGCCAGTTCTCCGGCGCCGTTCCCCTTCGTCCGGCCGTCGCCCTCGCTTTCGAGGTCGCGGCCCTTCAGCTTCAAGCCGCCGAACAGGACGAACACGATGGCCGCGATGATCAGGTTGACGACGAGCGAGGCGAAGAACAGGACGAGTTCGTTCCCCGGCAGGTTCTCGCGCTCGACCACCCCGTTGACGATCGAGCCGTAGATGCTGATCGGTGAGAAGCCGCCGGCCTGGGCGCCGTGCACGACCAGCGCGCCCATCAGCAGCGGGCTGATCCCGTAACGCGCGGCGAAACTCAGGGCGATGGGCGCGACGATGGCGACGGCCGCCGGGCTGACCGCTCCGATCGCGGTCAGCGCACCGGTGATCGCGAACATCACCCAGGGGATCAGGGCTATTCGGCCGCGTACGAGGCGGATCGCGGCGTGCACGAGCCAGTCGGTGGTGCCGTTGGCGCGTGCGATGGCGAAGAGGTACGTGACACCGACGAGCACCACGAACAGGTCACCGGGGAATCCGGCGAAGATACCGTCCGCGTCCAGGTCGGCGACGAGTTCGCCGACCCCGAAGGCGGCGGCGAAGGCGAGCGCGCCCATGTTGATCGAGCGGGTCGTGGCGATCACGAAGACGACCACGAGTACAAGGATCGAGATCAGTTCGGCGGACATCGGGGGCTCCCGTCCCTGGGTCCCGTGGATAACTGGCCAAACGGTATTGGCCAAGTGGCTGGACCACTTTGAACACCGGCCCACCAAGGCGTCAAGGGATTCGACAGGAATTGGCTCAGCCACTTGACCGCCCGGTGTTAGGCTGCGAAAGACCAGGTATGGGGGGTTCGTGTGTCCGACGCACTGCGGCCGATGGCCCGGCCGCGACTGTACGAACAGGTCCTCGACAGGCTCCGTCACCATGTGGCGGAGGGCGGTCTGCGGGCCGGTGACCGACTGCCGCCCGAACGTGAACTCGCGGGGCGTCTCGGCGTCAGCCGGGCGTCCGTGAAGCAGGCGATCGTCGTCCTCGAAGTGCAGGGACTGGTCGAGGTACGGCACGGCGGCGGCACGTATCTCGTCCGCGACAGCCTCGACGCCGAGCCGGTCGAACAACTCGTGGAGCGCAAGCGCCGGTTGCCCGACGTGCTCGAAGCACGCGAGGCGCTGGAGACGAAACTCGCCGAACTGGCCGCCGAGCGGCGCACGCCGGAGGATCTGGCCGCGATGCGGGCGGCGCTCGATCACATGACCGCCGAGATCGAGGCGGGCGAGCCCGGCGTCGAGGGCGACCGGCTCTTCCACGCCGCGGTGACGGCCGCCGCCCACAGCGCCCTGCTGGCGGAGTTCATGCGGTCCATCGCCGAGCAGATCACCGAGAGCCGTAACGAGTCGCTGCGCCAGCCCGGCCGCCCCCAGCGTTCACTGACCCAGCACCGCGCGATCCTCGTGGCGATCGAGGAGCGGCGCGGCAAGGCGGCGGCGACGGCGATGCGCCGTCATGTACGGACGGTGGCGAAGGTGCGGCTGCTGGACTGGAATCCGGGGGACGACGTCTGAGCCGTACGCGGCACGGATCCGGGCACGAAAAGAGCCCCGGCTGATTCGGGGGATGGACCAGCCGGGGCCGTTCGGTGTGGCCGCGGAGTCGTCACTTTCCCCTCCGCGACCACATATAGATGAACGCTCAACCACGACAGGGTGTTCCCCGACGCGCCGGCAGGGCGCCTGTGAGCCGTGCCACGGGCGCCGCCGACAGTCCGTCTCACGCCCGTTCCACGCCGGGCGCGCCCCCGGGCGCATCGAGCGCGGCGTGATGGGATCGTGGAGCCGGACCGGCCTCGGGAGCGTGGCCCGGCGTGCGCCGGGCCACGCTCCCGGCGGGACTCAGAGCCTCAGCACGAACGAACGGATAGCACCCATGGGCGAGTTGATCCTCATCAGACACGGCGAGACGGAGTGGTCGCTGTCCGGGCAGCACACCAGCCACACGGATCTGCCGCTGACCGCCCACGGTGAGAACCAGGCCCGCGCGCTGGTCCCCCTGCTGGCCGACCGCCAGATCGCGCTGACCCTGGTCAGCCCGCTGGCGCGCGCCCGGCGCACCGCCGAACTCGCCGGGCTGCGGTCCACCCGTATCTCCCCCGACCTGCACGAATGGAACTACGGCGGATACGAGGGCGTGACCACCGAGGAGATCCGCCGCACCCGCCCGGACTGGAATCTCTGGACGGACGGGACGACACCGGGCCCCGGCGAGCACCCGGGCGAGAGCCCGTCCGACGTCAGCGACCGGGCGGACCGTGTGCTCGCCGATGTCCGCGCCGCCGGTGAGCGCTCGGGCGACGGGGACATCGCGCTCGTCGCCCACTCCCACTTCCTGCGGGTGCTCACCGCCCGCTATCTGCGGCTCACGGCGGCCGAGGGCGCGCTGTTCCGGCTGGAGACCGGGACGGTGTCCAGACTGGGCACCGAGCACGGCAATCCGGTGATCACCGCATGGAATCTGGCGCTGCCCGACAGCCTGTTGCGTACGGTCCAGGACCTGCCGCACAGCGCCTGACGGCGGGCCGCACACACAACGCTCGTTCACGTACATAGCCCCGCCGGTCGCATACGACCGGCGGGGCGTTCGCGTTCGGACCCTTCACGACGAATGCCCGTTCATGGATTTGAACCTCGTGAAGTTCCGCTGAATCTCTTGTTGCTTGACGTGGACACTTCTACTCTGATGCGACTCCAGCGCCACGCCCCCACCGAATCGGAGAAATGAGACGTGCCCAGAATCAACCGCACCGTCCCTGTTCTCGGCGCCGCCGCAGCGATGTTGCTGACGGCACCGAACGCGTACGCGGAAGTCGAACCCGGAGGGTGGACCTCGACGTCGCCCTCCTTCACCGTCCAGGAGAGGGGCTGCGGTCAGGTCGACAACCTGACCTTCACGCTCACCTGCTCGACCGCCAGCGGCGACCAGCGCGCCGAGCGGCGTTACGCCACCTACACCGGAGGCACCCGGCAGTTCGAGGGCTACTTCCGGATCGCGAGCATGGGCGGCACCCGTATCAGCCTCAAGCAGACGTTCAACGAGTCGGCATCCGGGCCGTTCTTCATGCTGGCCGGTGAACGCGGCGGACGGCTGTACGCGGTCCACGGCGGCACCACCCTGTCGAACGCCGGCACGGTCGGCGCCACGGTCCGGGTCAACACCGTCCATCAGGTCGGCAGCGAACACCGTACGTACATCAACGGCTCGCTGAAGCACAGCTACGCCAGCCCCGGCGGCAGCTTCTACGACAAGTTCGGCGCGTACCGCACGGACAGCGGCAGCGGGCCGGCCAACGTGGTGTGGAGCGGCGTCAAGTTCTGGCGCAAGTAAGGCGGTTGAGGCCCACTCCGGCCCGGTGACCGCGCGGACCCGCACGAGGTCCGCGCGGTCACCGGGCACTCCCCCACAGCCCGGAAGGACGGCACCGTGCCCTGTCGACTCCGACTCGCGCTCCGGCCACGCCCGCGCGCCACGATCGCCGCGGTCCTCACCGCCTGCGCGCTGGCCGGCTGCTCCGGCGCACCGCCGGACAAGGCGCCGAAGGAGCCGCGGAGTACAGCGCGGCTCGCGGGCACGCTCGACTCCCCCATCGACGTCACCCTGCGCTGGAAGGACGACGAGCCCGGAGTGGCGGGCCGGACGGTGGAGTTCGCGACGGAGCGGTCGGGGCCGTACACGGTGCTGGAGTTCGCGCCGCCGGACCGTACGACGTACCGCCATCCGGATCTGATGCCCGAGACGCCCTTCTACTACCGGCTGCGCTCCTACTTCGGACCGGCGTCCGCGTCGGTCGAGGTGGCGCTGCCGCCCGGTGAGCCGTCGGAGAGGGAACTCTCGGGCAACCAGGAGTGGATGACCCCGCGTACCGTCAAAGGCCCGAAGGCCAGGACCGCGCCACTCACACCCGGGCCGGCGGCCGACGCGAACACGGCTGCCACCCCTGCGGACTTCGAGGCGAGCGTCAGGCACGCGACGGGTATCGAGTTCACCTGGACGGATCGCGCCGCCGGCGAGGACGGCTATCTGCTGGAAGTGCGACAGGCCGGCAGCGAGGGCTACCGGCCTGTGGCACTGCTGGATCCGGACATCAACGCGTTCGGACTGATCACGCTGCCCGAGGAGAAGCGGGCGTCGTACCGCGTACGGGCGTTCGTGTACGGGGAGCGGTCCAACGTCGTTCGCCTGAGGACGGGTTCGGACCCGCGGGCCTAGGGCCTGTCGTTCGGATCTTGCCGTCAGGCGTCGGCCTTCACGTCGGCCGCCGCGTTCGCCCTGATCGGGGCGCCCGCGTCGTGCAGGCTCCGCAGGGCCTGGCTGTACGAGGTGATCAGGCTGGTCTCCAGATAGCTGACGCCCAGTTCCTCGCAGTGCTGCCGGACGATCGGCTGCGCCTCGCGCAGTTGCGGCGACGGCATGTTCGGGAACAGGTGGTGCTCGATCTGGTAGTTGAGCCCGCCGAGCGCGATGTCGGTGAACCAGCCGCCGCGCACGTTGCGCGAGGTGAGCACCTGACGGCGCAGGAAGTCCGGACGGTCGTCGCCGCTCAGTGTGGGCATTCCCTTGTGGTTGGGCGCGAAGATCGAGCCCAGGTAGAGACCGAACAGGCACTGGTGGACGGCGAGGAAGGCGATGGCCTTGCCGGGCGGCAGCACGACGAACAGCGCGCCGAGGTAGAGCGCGAAGTGCGTGAAGAGCAGGACGCCCTCCGAAGTCCGCTGCTTCAGCGAGCGGTTGGCCAGCGCGCGCACACCGGCGACATGCAGGTTGAAGCCCTCAAGCGTGAGGAGCGGGAAGAACAGGAAGGCCTGCGAACGGCCGATGAGGCGCGGAAGTCCCTTGGCGGCCCTGGCCTGTCCCTGAGTCCAGACGAGGATGTCGGGAACGACGTCCGGGTCCAACTCCTCATGGTTCGGGTTGGCGTGGTGCCTGGAGTGCTTGTCCTGCCACCAGCCGTAACCCATGCCGATGGCGAGATTCCCGGCGATCTTGCCGGCGCGCACACTGGCCTTGCGCAGCCGGAACACCTGACGGTGGCCCACATCGTGGGCGAGGAGCGCGACTTGGCCGAAGACCACGGCGAGGAAGGCGGCGACGGCGAGCGTCCACCAGCTGTCGCCGACCAGCGCGAAGGCGACCCAGCCGGCGGCGAACAGGCCGGTGACGATGGAGACCCGCAGGGCGTAGTACCAGGGCCGCCGGCGCATCAGACCGGCCGCGATGATCTTCTTGGAGAGCCGGGCGAAGTCACTGCCCGTCTCCCTGCACGCCTGATTCGCGGCCTCACCCGCGAAATCGGCGCCTGGTTCCAGTACCGCGGAATCCTCCACGGTACTGACGGTGTTGACTGACATGCGGCCACGCCTTTCGGATGTGTCACGACCGTGTGCCGGTGTATGACGGCTCGGCAGGCAGGGTGGCCGGTGAGGAACACAAGCCCAGGGGGACGTCGCTGCCGGTCGTGGACGGGTGGGCAACTGCGGCAGACAGCGCGATCGCTGCATGCGGTCGGACCTGGTCCACTCCGGTGCGCGACAACTGGGTATGGCCGCTAAGAATGCCGCTGACATCCTCACCGAGGACCAGTGCTGCTGCCCACACTCATGGGACAGCGGGAAGTCAGGGGCTGGGGCCTCCTGATGAACAGTGTAGCTTGCGCGCGAATTGGGCTACTTACACTGCGCAGACAAGTGCCCGCAAACGGTTTCTGAACTGCGCGAATACATATCCCACCCGCTATTGGGCGACCCCTTGCGCATTTAATTTTGCAGGAGTCTGCACATTTGCATACCATGCAATGTGTGACGAACAAGGGTGCCGGAGCGGGTCTCCGTGAACGCAAGAAGCAGGCCACGCGGGCGGCGCTCAGCGAGGCGGCCGTACGGCTCGCCGCCGAGCACGGCGCGGAGAACGTCACCGTCGAAGCCATCAGCAACGCCGCCGGTGTCTCCCCGCGGACGTTCTTCAACTACTTCGACAGTCACGACGACGTCTTCGTGATGATGGACCCGGACGTCGGGGAGCGCGTCCGGCGGGCGATCCGGGACGCCCCCGCCGAGCTGTCCCCGCTCGACGCGGTGCGAGAGGCCATGGCCGCGGAGCTGGCCGAGGTCGAGCTCCGGCACGAGGTGTGGAGCCTGCGCGCCAAGGTCTTCCAGAAGTCGCCGCATCTGCTGGCCAGGGGTCTTGGTCTGCACATGGCCGAGGAGCGCGATCTGGCGCGGACGATCGCGCGCCGGATCGATCCGGACGGCCCCGCCGGCCCTGACGTTCACGGCGGCCCCGGGGGTTCCGGCAGCGGTACGCGGAGCGACAGCGCCGCGCCGGCCGGCGCCGATCCCTGCGAGGACGCCGACATCGACCTGTACCCGCGGCTGCTCGCCGCCGTCGCCGGCACGGCCGCCCGCGTCGCCATCGAGCACTGGTACGCGCACTCGCCGCCGCTGACGTTCCCCGAGATCTTCCGGGACGTCTTCACCCACCTGTCCGCCGGGCTGCCCCAGCCGCCCGCCCAGACCGACGACCGTCCTTCCGACGGCCGAACCACGGAATCATAAGAAGGCCACCTTGACCGCAACAGAGGCGTCCGACCAGGCGCCCACCTCCATGAACAACCGACAGATACTCCAGGCCATGTCGGGCCTTATGGCCGGCATGTTCGTCGCCATCCTGGCGGGCACCGTGGTGGCCAACGCGCTGCCGCGCATCATCGCCGACCTGGGCGGCAGCCAGTCCGCGTACACCTGGGTCGTCACGTCCGAACTGCTCGCGATGACCGCGACGGTGCCCCTGTGGGGCAAGCTCTCCGACCTCTACAACAAGAAGCTGCTGCTCCAGCTCTCGCTCGGCATGTTCGTGGTCGGGTCCCTGCTGGCCGGGTTCTCGCAGGGCATCGAACTGCTCATCTTCAGCCGGGTGATGCAGGGCATCGGCGCCGGTGGTCTCACCGCGCTCGCGCAGGTCGTGATGGCCGCGGTGATCCCGCCGCGCAGGCTCGGCAAGTACGCCGGCATGTTCGGCGCGGTGTTCGCCGTCGGCACCGTCGCGGGACCGCTGGTCGGTGGCGTCATGGTCGACACGTCGTGGCTCGGCTGGCGCTGGTGCTTCTTCATCGGGGTGCCCTTCGCGCTGCTCGCGATCGTGCTGCTCCAGCGCACGCTGCGCCTGCCCACCGTGCGCCGGGACGTGAAGATCGACTACCTGGGCGCGTTCCTGATCGTCGCCGGTGTCTCCGCGATCCTCATCTGGACGTCCCTGGCGGGCAACCAGTTCGACTGGGCGTCCTGGCAGACGGCCGCGCTGACCGGCGGCGGTGTGCTGCTGCTCGTCGCCGCGGTCGCGGTGGAGGCGCGGGTGCCGGAACCGATCATCCCGCTCGACATCTTCCGCAACCGCACCGTCACGCTGACCACGATCGCGAGTCTGCTCGTGGGTGTCGCGATGTTCGGCGGCACCGTCTTCCTCTCGCAGTACTTCCAGATCGCCCTTGGCAAGTCGCCCACCGTGGCGGGGCTGATGGGGCTGCCGATGATTCTGGGTCTGCTCGTGGCGTCCACCATCGCGGGCCAGATCATCAGCGCCACCGGCAAGTGGAAGATCTATCTGGTCGCTGGCGGGATCATCATGACCGCCGGACTGGCGTTGCTGGCGACCATCGACGCCAACACCGGCTTCGGGCTGCTCAGCCTCTACATGGCCATCCTCGGTATCGGCGTCGGTCTGCTGATGCAGAACCTGGTCCTCGCGGCCCAGAACGACGTCCCCGCCTCCGAGTTGGGCGCCGCCACCTCCGTACTGTCGTTCTTCCGCAGCATGGGCGGCACGATCGGCACCAGCGTCCTGGGCGCGATCCTGGCCAACCGGGTGGCCTCGGAGATGGCCAAGAGCCTGGGCACGGAGGGCGAGGCGGCCGGCGGTTCGAGCCATGCCGTGCCGGACATGACGAAGCTCCCGGCGCCGATGCGGGAGATCGTGGAGAACGCGTACGGTCTCGCGACGGCGGAACTGTTCCTGGTGGCCACCCCGTTCGCCGCGCTCGCGCTGCTGGCCGTGGTGTTCATCAAGGAGAAGCCGCTGAAGACGACCAGCGGCATGGAACGGCTCGCCGAGGAGGCCAAGCAGGCCGTGGCGGACGGCGACAAGCCGTCGTCGCCGACGCCGGTGAGCTGAACCGGCCGCCCTCGCGCCATTCGGCCCGTGGCCGGGCGATCACGGGCCGAATGTCGTCTGGCGCCCGCCGCGCGGGGCGGGTTGGCTGATGACCGTACGCGCATCAGTACGCCGCCCCCAGCGCCAAGGACCTCAGATGACCACGGGTACGTCCTCCCCGACCGGCCCTGCCGCGCCCGGCCCCTCCGCGACACCGGTGCCCGGCCCCCGCCAACTGCCCCTGATCGGCAACCTGCCCGCCTTCTCGCGCGACCCCCTCGGCTTCTTCGCCAGGCTGCGCGGCCACGGCGACGTCGTCTCCTGGCGGCTCGGCCCGCAGCGCGCGCTGTTCCTGTCGCGGCCCGAGCACATCGGGGAACTGCTCACCGGGGTCGAGACGCAGTACCGCCACCCCGAACTCGGCTGGGCCTTCAAGCTGGTGCTCGGCGAGGGTGTCGTCACCTCGGAGGGCGCCGCGTGGCGGCGCAAGCGCGCGCTCGTACAGCCGGTGGTCCGGCCCCGCCAGGTCCGCGCCTACGCGGACACCATGACGGACTGCGCGTCGTCGCTGGCCGGGACCTGGCAGCCGGGCCAGCACATCGACGTACGGCGGGAGATGCTGGGCCTGACGCAGCGCATCGCCGTACGGACCCTGTTCGGCACGGACACCGCGGGCCGCGAGGACACGATCGGCCCGGCGATGGACACCGCGCAGGCCGCCATCGGCGCCGAGTTCCGGGGGCTCACGCTGTTCCTGCCACCGTGGGTCCCGACGCCGGGGCGGCTGCGGCTCAAGAAGGCCGTCGAGGTCATCGACAGCGAGGTGAACCGGGTGACGGAGGAGCGCCACCGCAGCGGCGTGGAGCGCGACGACCTCCTCAGCCGGCTGCTCGCCGCCCGTGACGAACAGGGTGACCGGCTGACCGACAAGGAGATCCGCGACGAGGCCGTCACGCTCTACATCGGCGGCCACGAGACGACGGGTACGACGCTGACCTGGGCCTGGTATCTGCTCTCGCGCAACCCGGAGGCGCGGCGGCGTCTCGCCGACGAGCTGACCGCCGTCCTGGACGGACGTACGCCCGGCTTCGACGACTTCAAGGAACTGCGCTGGACGGAACAGATCATCAGGGAGACGCTGCGGCTCTACCCTCCCGTGTGGCTGATGACGGTCATCGCGAAGGACGAATCGACCCTGGGTGGGCGGCCGGTGGCGGCGGGGACGGTGCTGTGGGCAAGTCAGTGGAGCGCGCAGCGCGACGAACGCTGGTTCCCGGAGCCGGACGCGTTCCGCCCCGAACGCTGGGACGAGGACGCGCCCCCGGCGCCGGACCACGCGTGGTTCCCGTTCGGCGGCGGCGCCCGCGCCTGCCTGGGCGCCCGTTTCGCCACGGTGGAGGCGGTGTTGGTCCTGGCGACGCTCGCACAGCGCTTCCACGTCGACCTGCCCGCCCACGAGATCCCCCCGAAGACGGGCCTCACTCTCCAGCCGGGAGCCCCGGTGAGGGCGACTCTGCGGAGCGCGTGAGGGGGCGTAGGCGGGGGCGGCTACCATCGCCCCCATGAACAGCGCGGGTGAGAGCCGTGACGGTGGAGCCGGGTCGGACTACTTCGCCGGTGACGCGGCCGCGCGGGGGCTGGGCATCGTGCTCGTCGACACCGGTCCAGGACGGGCCACCCTGCGGATGAGTGTGCGGGGCGACATGGTCAACGGGCACGGGACCGCCCACGGCGGCTATCTCTTCCTCCTCGCCGACAGCGCCTTCGCGTGCGCCTGCAACAGCCACGGCCCCGTGACCGTCGCGGTGGGCGCCGACATCGACTTCGTGCGTCCCGCGCACGAGGGCGACGTCCTGACCGCGACCGCACGGGAGCGCACCCGGCTCGGGCGTGGCGGCGTCTACGACGTCACGATCACGCGCGGGGACGACGTACTCGCCGAGTTCCGGGGGCGCAGCCGCGCGCTCAGGACCTGACGAAGGGCCGAGGAAGGACACGGGAAGGGCCCGCACCCGGCGGACGCGGTGCGGGCCCTTCGTCGTGCGTGGCTACGCCGTGATCCGGATCTCCGCGCGTTCCGTGACGCCGTTGACCGTCACCGCGACGGTGGCCGCGCCCCGCCGCAGCGCCGTGAGCGTCCCGGTCGCCGGGTCGAACGCCGCCACGTCGCGGCGGTTCGCCTTGTCCGGGTCACCGATGTGCACGTTCGGTGAGCCCGTCCAGTCCGCGCTCACCGGGAAGCCGACCGGCACCTTTCTGGTCCCCTGGGTGACGGTCGCCGCGAGGGCCGCCTCGTCGCCGGTCGCCAGCGCGGCCGGCGCGTCGAGCGCCAGCGCGTCGGTGTGCGCGCGTGTCTGTACGGAGACCCAGTCGGGCCCGCCCTCCCACGGCTCGCGCCGGGCCTTGGACTGCTCGCTCCGGGAGACCCTGTCGACGCCGACGAGCGACCAGCCGGTGAAGCCGCCCTCGTCGGCCGGGGCCGCCGGGTTCTTCCCGGAGTTGCCGTTGATCAGATACGGGACGCCGTGCACGCGCGAGGCGTCGAAGACCCCGACGTGGCTGCCGATGAATCCGGCGCCCTTGCCACTCGTACGGCGGAAGTCGGCGAGCCAGCCCTCCAGCAGCGCGGCCTCCTTGCGGTCACCGAGCTGGCTGCCCTTCTGCACGGTCGGGTCGCGCGGCGGTACGTGCTCGATGACCATCACCGAGCTGACGCGCGCGTCGTCGGCCGCCGCGTCCAACTGGGCGCGCAACGCCTTGATCTGGGCGAATCCGCCGCCTCGCAGGGAGAGGCTGGAGGTGTCGAGCGTGACGAAGCGCGTCCCGCCGTGGTCGAACACCCGCTGCGCGGGGCCGAATTCACCGACGAAGTTGTCGATCTTCCCGCCCATCACCTCGTGGTTGCCCGGCACGTAGTACCAGGGCACCTCGTCCCCCAGCTCCTGCGTGAGCACCGACCGCGCGAAGGCGAGGTCCGCGGGCGAACCCTCGTCGACCAGATCGCCGTTGACGACGAGGAAGTCGGGCTTCGCCGCCTTGATCTCGCGCAGGGTGCGCCGCGCCTGCTGGACGATCGCGCTGTCCGGTTCACGCGCCACGAACTGCGCGTCCGACATCACGGCGAACTGCCAGTCCCGGCCCTCGGTCTCGGCGGCCGGGTCGATCAACGGGTCGGCGGCGGGCCGCTGTTCGGGCAGGTCGACGGTGGGAGGCACCTGCGCCGTCAGCCCGTCGACGACGATCTCCCCGGTGTACTGCTTGTCGGCGGCGGTCTCCGCCAGGTAGAAGCGGAACACCGACAGCGGCATCGCGGCCCCCTGCGGCACCGCGAACGTCACCTGCCGCCAGCCGGTCCACGTGACGTACGGGCCCCGGAGCAACTGGTCCGATCCGGCGGCGTCCTTGAGATGCAGCGTCGGCCAGGCGCCCTTCCCGTCGCCCTTGATCCACAGCTTGAAGGACTGCGGCTGGCCGGGCACGGTGATCGGCTGCGGCGGGCTCGCGTACGCGGCGCGGGTCGCCGTCGAGAGCCCGAAGTCGTACGTCAGCTTCAGACCGGTGCCGGTCTGTCCCTCGGGGGTCGCGGCCACGGAACCGGCGGCGCGGGCGTGGCTGAACTTCCAGCTCGCGGCGTCGTCGAAGGCCGAGACCTGCTGCTCCTGAAGTCCGACGCTCACCGCCAGCGCGGTGGTGACGCCGTCGACGGTCGCGGTGATCCGGCCGGCGCCCGCGCCGGTCCTGGAGGTGACGGTGAAGGAGCCCTTGCCGTCGTCGGCGACGTCGAACAGGGCCCGGTCGTAGGTGAGTCGTACGTCGCGCGGCTCCACGGGCGCGGACGCGCCGTGCACGTCGAGGCCGACGATGCCGAAGGTGCCGGTCGCCCCGCCGTCGGCGAGCCCGACGCGGGTGGTGGTCGGCCGGATCCGGGCGAGGTCGTCCAGGACGGTCAACTCGATGGATCCGTCGGCGCGTCCGCGTTCCGCGCGCACCTCGGTGGTGCCGCCGCGGCGGGCGGTGAACACTCCGTCGTCGTCCACCCGGCCGACCGACGACCGTTCGGTCCGCCAGCGCGGGTCACCCTGCGCGGGGCCGTACGTCTCGTCGTAACCGGCGGCCGTGAGCGCGCGGGTCAGTCCCGGGAAGACGCGTTCGGGGCGGCCGCCCTTGACGGGGTCGTCACCGGGCGCGGCTCCTGCGGGCGTACGGGTCTCGACCCAGAAACCGTCGAGGCGTCCGCTGCCGTCGGGCGCGGTGAGGGCGAGGCCGTTGGGGACGGTGCGCTCGCTGCCGTCGGAGGGGGCGTTCTCCACCTGGAGGGCGTCGCTGCCGGGTTCCCGGGCGACGAGGGTCGAGGAGCCGCCGCCGTCGAGGTTGAGCGCGTTGTACGCGCCGGCCTCCTTCATCATCACCGCGAGTTCGGTGAGGGTGACACCGCCGCTGTCGGCCTGCCTGCCGTCGACGGTGATCACATGCATCTCGCCGCCGTCCTTGGAGAATCCGACGGCGGTGCGGGGCGCGGCGGTGTTGTTGCCCTGGCCTTCGTGGTTCTGCGCGACCCCGTCGACGACGAGGAGCTCCCGTCCGCCGACGGCCGTACGCGGCAGCGGTCCGCCGTTGGTACGCGGGCTGTACTCCATGGTCACCGGGTCACCGGGGCGCAGCGCCCGGAGCTGTACGGCGCCGGCCTCGCGTCCGACCAGGACGGTGGTGCCGGGCTCGATCGGACCGGTGCCGGGCTTGTCGGTGACGGTGACGACCTTGCCGTCGCGTACGGCCACCTCGGCGACGGGAGTCGCGGTGTCGACGGTGAGCGCGCGATTGGCCTGACCCCACGCGGAGTTGTACGCGCCGACGCCGCCCGCGGGCACGTTCGCGGCGTTGTACGCGGCGAGGGGCCGCGTCCCCGTGGGCAGCGTCAGGGTGCCGTCGAAGTACAGCTCCAGGACGCGCCCGGCGTTCTCGGGGCCGATACCGACGGCCCGGTTGGCGCCGGCGGCGGGCGACTGGGTGAGCGCACCGTCCTTGATCCCGGGTCCCTGCGGCGCGCCGGTCTCGTTGATGTCGAAGAAGTCGGCGTTGATGGCGGCGACGGTGCGCCGGCCCTTGCCGGGGTCGTGACCGGCGGCGAGTTCGGAGACGCTGCGGCGGTCGGCGACCTTGCCGGACGAGAGGTAGTCGGCCCGGACACCGCCGCCGTCGAGGTCGACCGACAGCGCGTCGACACGCAGCCACTTGTCGGATTCGAGGCGGTCGTACGAGGTGAGGCTGACGCCCGGCGCGACAGGACGGGAGCTGCGCGCGGTCTCGATACCGTCGCCGTCCACGACGGATCTGGGACTGCCCGCCGGTCTGCTGGCCGGGGGCGGCGCGACGGGGCGCAGCACCTCGGCGGCGTTGCGCGGACGGGGGTCGGGCGTGGAATCGGCGACGGACGGGGTGATGGCACCCGTTGTCAGTGCGGTGACCGCCGCGAGCAGCACGACGGACCGGCGGGCAATGCCTGGGCCCACAAGTTCTCCTGTAGTACGGGGGGTTGGCGCGGATGGAAAGCGCTGTCAGCCGCCCAGCATCGCCGTGAGTGCCCCGGTTCGCCAGGGGTTCATGGACACGTCGGGGAGAACAGGGGGCACCGTGGAAGTGGCGTCGGGCACCCACCATCGGGTCTGATGATGCGTCAGTGGGGCGCGGGAGACGATCAGATCCGGCGGGCGCTCGTCACGTGTCGTGGGTGACGGTCGCGTCCTCGGACGCCCGTCACCGGGCGCGCGGCGCGGATTCCCGGCGCATGAGCAGCAGGGCCATGTCGTCGCCACCGCCGTGCTCCCCCACCAGGTCGCCGAGGCTGTCGGCCAGTTCCTGGTTGTCCCGGGGACCGTCCCGCACGGCTGCCGCCAGCCGGTCCAGTCCCTCGTCGAGCGTGGCTCCCGGCCGCTCCACCAGCCCGTCGGTGTAGATGAGCAGGGTCTCGCCGGGATCGAGGGTCGCCCGGGTGAGCGGGTAGGCGGTTCCGCCGCGCCGTTCGGCGCCGTTGGAGATCCCGAGCGGGAGCCCGCCCGCGGTGTCGAGGGCGGCGCAGGTGCCGTCGGCGCGGCGCACCATCGGTTCGAGATGGCCCGCCCGGACGATCTGGAGGGCTCCTGTCGACAGGTCGACTTCCACGTATGTGCAGGTGGCGAAGCGTTCGGTGTCCAGTTCGTGGAGGAAGGTGGAGGCGCGCGTCATCGCCGTCGCGGGCGAGTGCCCCTCGGAGACGTACGCCCACAGCACTATCCTCAGCTGCCCCATCACGGCGGCGGCGTCCGTGTCGTGCCCCTGGACGTCCCCGATCATCAGGCCGACCCGGCCGCCGGGCAGCGGGATCACGTCGTACCAGTCGCCGCCGATGTCGCGTCCCGCCCTGGCCGCGCGGTAGCGGACGGCGATCCGGGCGCCGGCGACCTCGGGGATACGGTGCGGCAGCATGGCCCGCTGGAGGCTCTCGGCGAGGTCGTGCTCCTGCTCGAAGAGCATCGCGCGCTGGAGGCTCTGGGCGATGCTGCTGCTGAGCGTCACCAGGAGGTTGCGTTCCTCGCCGGTGAAGCCGCCGTGCCGGGAGTAGAGCAGGCCCAGGGCGCCGATGGTTCTGCCCTGGACGATCAGGGGCAGATAGGCGCCCGAGGCCACCGGGAGCTGTTCGATGTGCTCCCAGAGCGGCGGGAAACAGCGCCGGAACTCCTCGCGTGAGGTGATGTAGCGGGGCCGTAGCGTACGGACGACCTCGCTCATCGGGAATCGCGCGTCGATCCGGGTGTACTGGAGCTCCGGGACGTACAGACCCAGCCGCCCCTCGGTCACCGTGTGGACGCGTCCGTTCTCCACGACGCCGAGCATCACGCTGACCGCGCCGAGGTTGCTGAGCGCCTCGGTGTCCTTGAGGGCGGCGGTGACGTCGTCGACGGTCGTCGCGCGGGCCAGCAGCGCGGTGACGCGGCGGACCATGCCGGTCAGCCGGCGGCGGGTCTCGGCCAGCTCGGTGCGCAGGGCGGCGTCGTCCAGCTCGCGGGTGGCGTCGCGTACGACGCCGATGACCCGGTACGGGTCGCCTTCCGCGTCGCGTACGAGCCGGCCCTGGGTGTGGAGCCAGCGGCGCGATCCGTCGCGGCAGCGGATCCGGAAGTACGCCCCGTAGATCTCCTTGCCGTTCTCCAGCGCCCGCCGGATCAGGGTGTCCAGGCGCTCCAGCTCCTCGGCGGGCACCCGGCTGGCGACCGCCATGTGACCGTCGTACTCGTCGGGGCGCAGATCGAAGACGTCGAGCGCGGCGG
>NZ_MDCR01000579.1 GCF_001723055.1 Streptomyces niveus | reverse complement strand
GGGCGCTGAGCGGCGCCCCAGGTTCGGGAGAGCGGCCCGAACCGTAGACATCCGGCCAACAACCCCGTGGGGACGGGGGTGCGGCGGACGGCAGCGTTTGGCCGGTCAGCTGGGGAGCTGACCGGCCATCGCGCTGTCCGGACCCGTTTCGGGACCCGTCCGCGCGTAGGCTCCCCGGCGGGAACACACCGCACCGGGGGACAGCCACCAACGTGACCACATCCGTCGTACACGCGCTCACCGCCGCCGCCCGGCACGCCGCCCACCCGCGGACGCGGACGGCGGGTCCGGCCGACGGGACGGACACCGCGTCCCCCTGCCGGGCCTGCGGACGCGAAGAGACCGTGCTGGCCGACCGCTCGGACGGTGTGGTCGTACGCCACGGGCCCGCCGTCGCCAAGGCGCACGCGCCCGCCACCGACCCCGCCGGCCACCGCGCCAGGATCTCCGTCGCCGCGCACCCCCTGCTCGCCGGCATCCTGCTGCCACCGCTCCCGGCGGCCACCCCGTACGTCGCGGGACGGCCCGTCACCGCGA
>NZ_MDCR01000578.1 GCF_001723055.1 Streptomyces niveus | reverse complement strand
GAGGTTGGGGGACATGTCCCCGGCGTTGGTGTTGGGGAACGCGGCGACGAACCCCGGGGTGTTGTCGAGATACCGCACACCCTCCAGGTCGTGCTCCCACGCGTACGAGGCGTAGCCCTTGTTGTCGGGGCTGATGAGCGTGTTCTTGTTGGTGATCGAGGTGTTGTGGGTGGCGAACCAGCTGATCGCCCCCGCGTCCTTGTCGCCCTGCCGGAACCGCAGCACGGTCATGGCCGGGTCGATGCCGCCGGGGAAGGCAGCCCGGTCGGCCGCCGGATTGCGGTCGAAGGCGGNNGTTGGTGAGCGTGCCCGTGCCCAGGCTGATCGTGCCGGGCTTCAGATCCTCGTGGGCCTTGCCGACGGACTCGACGATGCCGTCGACGATGGCCCGGTAGGTGGCGCTCTGGAAGCCGAGCACGGAGAGGTTGTACGCGACGTCGTGCGAGTAGCCGCCAGGACCCGAGTGGGTGTGGGTGGCGGACAGCAGGACGTTCTCCTCGCCGTAGAGGCTGCCGTAGCGCTCCTTGAGGCCGGCGAGGACGCCCTGCCGTACGGACTGGAAGACCATGGCCAGGTCGGCGTTGACGTACACAACGCGCTTGCCGCTCGTCCGGTCGGCGACGACGAACGCCCTTGAGCGCTGCCGCTGATGGATGCCGGACGTCTTCTGGTCGAAACTCGAATAACCCATCATGCCGGTCTCGGCGGCCTCGCCGGTGACGTCGGCGATGCCGCGCCCGACGAGGTAGTCCGCGTCGGCGGCGGTTGTGCCGGCGGAGCTGGTGTCGCTGG
>NZ_MDCR01000577.1:295-660 GCF_001723055.1 Streptomyces niveus | reverse complement strand
TACGAGGAGTTCGCCGACCGGGCGGGTGCCCAGCTCCAGCGCGTCCCGCAGCCGTTCGCCGTCGGCCGGCGAGAGCAGCCCGGCCTGGCTGGAGACGGCGACCATACGGGCGAGTTCGTCGTCGTTGAAGACGGCGGCGACCTCGTCCTTGGGCTCCACCTTGATCAGCCGGAGCAGGACGTTGGCGAACGCGTTGATGCCGAAGATCAGCGGACGCAGCGTGCGGGTCAGGGCGACCAGCGGCGGGCCGAGCACGAGCGCCGTCTTCGTGGGCGCGGCGAGCGCGATGTTCTTCGGGATCATCTCGCCGAACAGCATGTGCAGATACGTGGCCAGGGTCAGCGCGATCACGAACGCGATCGGGT
>NZ_MDCR01000577.1:0-241 GCF_001723055.1 Streptomyces niveus | reverse complement strand
AGTTGCAGGGCGGTCATCGGGCTTCTCCGGCGTACTCGCGCGAGGGGTCGTCGGTGTCGGTGTGCGGCTCCGGTGCGGGTACGGATACGCGTACGGGGGCGGGCGCGGGCTCCGTGACGGCCGGGACCGGCTCGGTGATGTGCACGCGCTCCGCGACGTGGTGCTCGATGTCCAGGACGTCCAGCCGCCAGCCGTCCAGCTCGACGGTGTCGCCCTCGACGGGAATGCGCGCGAGACGGGC
>NZ_MDCR01000576.1 GCF_001723055.1 Streptomyces niveus | reverse complement strand
TCGACGTCGCGCCGTACGGTGCGGGGCGTCACCCCGAGGCGTTCGGCGAGGTCGGGGCCGGACCATTCGCGGTGGGCCTGGAGGAGGGAGAGCAGACGGAGCAGGCGGGCCGAGGTTTCCAGCATGCGCCGATTCTGTCAGCCGTCGCGGACAGCTTCTGTCCGCATGGCTGCGGGGTGCCGGTCCCCCGGCTCCAGGCGTACGCGGAGGTCGTTGTCGCCGGAGTAGCAGGGGGCGGCGACCCAGCCGTCCGCCCGGTACGCGGGGTAGACGTGGATGCGGCGGCGGTCCCACACGTCGTCGAGGATCCGGGAGAGGCGGACGGGGGCGGCGCCGTGCGCGGGCAGCAGCCACAGGTCCCACAACCGGCGTGCCGTCACGGCCGGTCCGGCGAGCGGCGCGTACGGCAGGGTGAAGGTGAAGGCGCCGCCCGTGCCGCCGGTGACGGGCACCCGGTGCGTACGGGGCGCCGGGTCACCCTCCTCGCACCGCCGCGCCTCGACCGTCGCGCCCTCGCCCGTCCCCGCGCCGTACAGCACGCCCGCCACGGTCATGGCGCCGTCCGCGAGATGGATGGCCCCGGCCTCCGCGTGCGGTGCGCGCACCCAGGAGCGCAGCGCGATACGGCCGTCGGCGGTCGGGTACGGGACCCGGACGGTGACCGGTCCCGCGCCCGGGATCCGGTCGACGAGCGCGCGGACGTCCCTGGTGCCGGGGCGGACGGGCCGGCCGTCGCACTCGATGTCCCAGCGGCCCTCGGCGAGCGGGGTGGCGTGGTCCAGTACGGCGCGCGGTCCGGTCAGCGGCAGGCGCACCTCGTCGGCGGGCGTGGCACCGCCGCGCCGGCGCAGGACCAGCTCCGGTCCCGCGGCCCCGGCGAGTTCGAAGACCACCGTGCCCGCGGTGTCGACGGTGCAGTGGGCGACGGGGGCGCTCATGTGGTCACCCTGCGGACCACGGCCGCCGCCAGTCCCCGCATCGCCCGCGTCCGGCCCACGAGGAGGCCCCTGCCGCGCCGTACGGCGGTGAGCACCGCCTCGCGCGGCCCCGCGTCCCGGCCGCGCGCGACCAGGTCGGCGTACAGCGCCTCGTGGCGCTCGGCGATCCGTGCCGGGTCGAACCGGGCGGCCGACTCGACGGCCGCCAGGCCCGTACGCCGCCGCAGTTCGTCGTCCTCGATCAGCGCGAGGAGCCCGCCCGCGACGGCGTCCACGTCACCGACCGGCACCAGCAGGCCGTCGACCCCGTCCTCGATGATCTCGCCGGGCCCGTGCGGGCAGTCGGTGGAGACGACCGGCAGGCCGCAGCGCATCGCCTCCACGATGGTCATGCCGAAGGACTCGTGGCTCGACGTGGAGGCCGCGATCGACCCCTTGACCCACTCGGGCTCCAACGGGTGGGCCGTACCCATCAGATGGACGTGGTTGTACAGCCCGCGCGCCTCGATCAGCGCGCGCAGCGCGGCGCGTTCGTCGCCGGTCGCGTCGCCCGCGCCGTAGATCCGCAGCCGCCAGTCGGGCCGGGCGGCCACGACCTCGGCGAAGGCCGTGATCAGCAGGTCGTACCGCTTGACGCTGGTGAGCCGGCCCGCCGCCACGACCCACTTCCCGGTGGAGTCGGCGGGGGCGACGGTGGGCGCGGGCACGCTGCCGGGCACCGCGTCGACGCGTACGCCGGGCAGCCGCAGCCGGGAACGGTAGGCGCGCGCGTCGGCCTCGGTGACGGTGGTGACGGCGTCGAGCAGCACGTACCGGTGGGCGATCTCGCGGCGCAGCCGGTGGCTGTGACTGTCCAGCGTGAGGTGCTCCTGCCCGACCCGGACCGGCCCGCGCCTCGTCTGCCGGGCGATATGGCAGTTGAGCCCCGGCCGGGTGCCGACGACGACGTCGGCGGTCAGCGACCGCAGGTGCTCGGCGATACGGGCGTCGGTGAGCCGGCTGTACTGCCGGTGCCGCCCGTCGCCGCGCGGAAAGACCGCGGCCGGCCGGCCGATGTCGGGGTGCCCGCCGTCGTAACCGGCGCTGCTCCTGCGCAGATCGACGAGATGCCGCAGCAGAACGCCCTCGGGCGCGCCGAGCGTCGGTTCGTCACGGTGCCGGAAGACCGAGACGATCTCGACGTCGTGCCGCCCGGCGAGCGCCCGCGCGAGATTGAACGTGGTGCGAATCGTGCCGCCCACGCCGAAGGCGTTGTGAAGCAGAAACGAGATGTGCATGAACTGCGGTGTCTCCCTGTTCAACTGCCGCGACCGCGGACCCGATCCCCGGCCCGCCCGCCGCACCTTCGCGCGCCGCGCCCCCACCTGACGGCCGACCGGGCGGGGACGGCGGAAAGCTTCACCCGTACGTGCGAGACGTGTTCGCGACGCCGGACGCCTCCCGGGCCTGAGGACGCCGCGCCAACCGCTGCCCCGCCGTTCGGACTTCACGCACGCGGTCCCGGGGCACGCGGCTGCCCCTCGGAGCGGGCACCGCCTGCGAGGGGCAGCCGCGTGCCCC
>NZ_MDCR01000575.1 GCF_001723055.1 Streptomyces niveus | reverse complement strand
GCGGTGTCCTGGACGGCGCCGAGGAGGTCAAGGCCGTACGCGCCTTGAAGGACCGCTTCCCCGAGGCCCGGATCACCCTGGACCCGAACGGCGCGTGGTCGCTGCGCGAGGCCGTCGAGCTGTGCGCCCCGCTGGTCGGCACGCTCGCCTACGCGGAGGACCCGTGCGGAGCCGAGGACGGCTACTCCGGGCGGGAGATCCTGGCCGAGTTCCGCCGCGCCACCGGACTTCCGACGGCCACCAACATGGTCGCCACCGACTGGCGTCAGCTCACCCACGCACTGGCCCTCCAGTCGGTGTCCATCCCGCTGGCCGACCCGCACTTCTGGACCATGCAGGGCTCGGTCCGCGTCGCCCAGCTCTGTCAGGCGGCCGGTCTGACCTGGGGCTGCCACTCCAACAACCACTTCGACATCTCCCTCGCCATGGTGACCCACTGCGGCGCCGCCGCTCCCGGTGACTACAACGCGCTCGACACCCACTGGATCTGGCAGGAGGGCCTGGAGCGGCTCACCACGGCCCCGCCCCGCATCGTCGACGGCGAGATCGCCGTCCCCGACGCCCCCGGCCTGGGAGTCCGGCTCGACATGGACCGGCTCGTCGCGGCCCACGAGCTGT
>NZ_MDCR01000574.1 GCF_001723055.1 Streptomyces niveus | reverse complement strand
CGCAGGGCTGCCGCGACGCGGCGGCGGGCCGTCTCGCCGACACGTGCGCGAGCGAATTCCCGGACGGCGTACGGCTGGTGGAGCTGGCGGGCACCCCTGGCGACGACGTCGCCGGGGCGGTCGCGGCGGCGCTCGGCCTGCGTGACGACGCGGCGGCGGCCACGACCGCCGATGACCGCGTCGCGGCAGCCCTGCGCGAGCGCCGAACGCTCCTGGTACTCGACAACTGCGAGCACATCGTCGAGCCGGTCGCCCGTCTCGCGGAACGGCTCCTGCGCACCTCCCCCGGCCTGCGCGTACTCGCGACCAGCCAGGAACCGCTCCAGGTGTCCGGCGAGACGCTTCTCCCCGTCGAGCCGCTCCAACGGGCCGACGCGATCAGGCTGTTCACGGAACGCGCGACCGCCGCCGACCCCGGCTTCACCGTGGACTCGGAGACCGAAGAGGCCGTCGCCGCGATCTGCCGCCGCCTCGACGGCATCCCGCTCGCGCTGGAACTGGCCGCCACCCGCGTACGCGCACTGGGCGTCCACGCGCTGGCGGCCCGGCTGGACGACCGCTTCCGCGTTCTCACGGCGGGCCGCCGTGGCGCGCCCGCGCGCCAGCAGACCCTGCGGGCCGTGATCGACTGGAGCTGGGAGCTGCTGACGGCCCCCGAACGCATCGTCCTGCGCCGCCTCGCCGCGCACTCCGACGGCTGCGCGCTCGAAGCGGCCGAGGCGGTGTGCGCGGGCGACGGCGTGGCGCGCGAAGAGGTGCTGGACCTGCTGGCGCGCCTGGTGGACCGTTCCCTGGTGGTACGGGTGGACGGGCCCGCGGGACCGCGCTACCGGCTGCTGGAGTCCGTCGCCGCGTACGCCACCGAACGGCTGCACGCGATGGGCGACGTCACCGCCGTACGCGACCGGCACCTCCGGTACTACCTGCGGCTGGCCGAGGAGACCGAGCCGCGCCTGCGCGGCCCTGAGCAGCGCGCGCGGATGCTGCGTCTGCGGGCGGAGACGGCGAATCTGCGCACGGCGCTGACGACGGCGACAGCCGCGAACCCGGAGGCGGCGCTCCGCCTGGTCACGTCCCTGTCCTGGTACTGGCTCCTCGCGGGCCGGCTCCAAGAGGCCCGCCGCGCCCTCGAATCGGCGTCGGCCACCACATCGCCGCCCTCCTCCCGCCGCGCCGAGGCCCGCGCCCTCCACACCGCCTTCGCCCTGCTCGGCGGCGAGCCCGTCACCCCCGGCACCCCGGCCGC
>NZ_MDCR01000573.1 GCF_001723055.1 Streptomyces niveus | reverse complement strand
TCCTTGCCGAGCCCGTTCACCAGATACCGCCAGGTGTCGGGCCCCGGCAGCCCGTCGGCCTCCGCGCCCCGCCAGCCCTGCGCCCGCTGGAACGCCTCGGTGGCACGCCGGTCCGCCTCGCCCCAGCGGGGCCCGGGGCCGGAGGCGTAGAAGCGTGCGCCGCCCCGCGCGACGAGCATCTCGCCGAGCCGGGTGACGTGCGCGTTGTCGGCGCCGGGCCCGAAGGACTTCGCACCGGGGAAGGCCGCGGGCTTCGGCGTGTCCACCGGAACCGCCACGTCCGGCGTGCTGCCGCCGCTGCCCCCGACGACGCCCTTGTAGCGGTACGCGACGTAACTCGCCGAGTTGTTCCAGTACGCCATCGGCGTGGACTGCGCCCGCGTGCTCGGCTTCGTCTGCTCGTACGCGAGGTAGTACGTGTGCGTGTAGTCGGTCCAGCCGCCGAACAGCGTCACGTGCGACCCCTTCGTGGGGTCGGACGGGTTGTGGAACAGCAGGATGTCGCCGGGCTGGAGCTCCTCCCTGGCGATCTTGGTGCCGAAGCGGGACAGACTGCCCGTCCACTCGTTGCCGTCCAGGTTCCAGGCCATCGAGACATAGCCCGAGCAGTCCTGGCGGTAGCCGTCGGACCAGTACTTCGTCATGGAGTAGGGGACCTTGGCGTTCACCCACAGCTTGGCGCGGTTGATGATGTCCGCGCGGCTGGTCTGGCGCAGCGTGCCGACCGAGGGGTTCGGGGACGGTCCCGCCGACGGGGGCCCGTACAGCGGGCCGCTGACACCCTGCGGAGTCGTCGGATCCGGTTCGGCCGCCGACACCACGCCGTCGGCGCCGAGCGCGTCCGCCTCACCCGCGCCCGCGCCCGAGGCGCCGAGGGCGACGCCGGCCGCGGTGACGAGGACCAGGACGCGGCGCGCCCCGTGCGCGGCGGGGTGGCCGCCCGCGCGCAGGGACAGGCCCTGGGCCAGCCTGCGGCGCTGCTCGGCGCAGCCGCCACAGGGGCAGTCGCAAGCGGGTTCGTACTCCTCGAAGACCGGTGCGGTCATGCGATCCCCTCCACGCTCGACAAGGTGCTGTGCGGTGTTGGACGCCCACCGGACGCCAACGGTCATGACTAATCATATTTTGACGGATCAAAGGTAAAAAACGACCATCCGACAGGCCACATCGCTCGTCAAATGGTCGAGAGCACTCCGGAGCGTCGGGTAGAGTTCTCCAGGTCAGCAGGCGCCGCTAGCTCAGTTGGTT
>NZ_MDCR01000572.1 GCF_001723055.1 Streptomyces niveus | reverse complement strand
CTCGTGGGCGGGTCGGCGTACGTATCGAGCGGCATGCGCGTGCATCGCGCGGCGTGTCGCGTCGTTCGGTCGTCCCTTCGCGTCCGCGTCCCGTCTCCGGGATGTTCAGGACACATCTCGCGAAGGAGAGTTCCGTGACAGAGCAGTCCGCAGCCGCGGCAGCACGAGCCACCGTGTACGGCTACCCCCGCCAGGGCCGCAACCGTGAGCTGAAGAAGGCCGTCGAGGGCTACTGGAAGGGCAGCGTCGACACCGCCGCTCTGCGGGAGACCGCCGCGGGTCTTCGCCGTACGAACTGGCGGCAGCTGGCCGACGCCGGCATCCATGAGGTGCCGTCCGGTGATTTCTCGTACTACGACCATGTCCTGGACACCAGTGTCATGGTCGGGGCTGTTCCGGAGCGGCACCGTGCGGCGGTCGAGGCCGACGAGACGCAGGGGTACTTCGCGATGGCGCGCGGCACGCAGGACGTGGCGCCGCTGGAGATGACGAAGTGGTTCGACACCAACTACCACTACCTCGTCCCCGAGCTGGGCCCGGACACGGTCTTCACCNNCTGCGCGCGGCCGGCGCCGACTGGGTGCAGTTGGACGAGCCCGCGCTCGTACAGGACCGCACCCCGGCCGAGCTGACCGCCGTGGCCCGCGCGTATGGCGAGCTGGGCGCTGCGGCAGACCGGCCGAAGCTGCTCGTCGCCTCGTACTTCGGGCGGCTCGGTGACGCCCTGCCGGTGCTCGCCAAGGCCCCGGTCGACGGGCTGGCGCTGGACTTCACCGAGTCGGGCGCCGCGAACCTGGAAAACCTCGCGGCCGTCGGCGGGCTGCCCGGCAAGCGCCTGGTCGCGGGGGTCGTCGACGGGCGCAACATCTG
>NZ_MDCR01000571.1:353-528 GCF_001723055.1 Streptomyces niveus | reverse complement strand
GCGAGGAGCGCCCCGCGCCACGGCCCTCCGGACGCCCGCGCCCCCCGCAGCGCATCCGGCTCGGCAACCACCGCCCCCGGCTGCGCCTGGTCAGCCTCGGACTGACCCTCGTCATGCTGGTCTTCGTCGTACGGCTGCTCCAGGTCCAGGCCGTCGACGCCAGCGCGTACACCGC
>NZ_MDCR01000571.1:0-290 GCF_001723055.1 Streptomyces niveus | reverse complement strand
CCGCGCCGGTGTCGCCCTCGCCACCAGCGTCGACGCGCACGACATCACGGCCGACCCCAAGATGTTCACCCCCGAGGACAGCAACGTCGCCGACGCCCCCCGGCAGGCCGCGGCCCTCCTCGCCCCGATCCTCGACAAGGAGCCCGAGACGCTCGCCAAGCAGCTCTCGGCCCCCGGGTCCCGCTTCACGGTGCTCGCCCACCGCCAGACCCCCCAGGTCTGGAACCAGATCAAGGACCTGAAGTCCGTCCTAGCCGAGAAGGCCGACAAGGCGCGCGCCGCCAAGGGCG
>NZ_MDCR01000570.1 GCF_001723055.1 Streptomyces niveus | reverse complement strand
CACCGGCCGCCCCAAGGGCTGTGTGATCAGCCACGCGAACTTCATGTTCGAGACGGACACGATGATCGCCCGCTGGGAGCCGGTCTTCCATTCCAAGCGCGGTGACGAGGCGTCGACGCTGCTCTTCCTGCCGCTGGCGCACGTCTTCGGGCGGATGGTCGAGATCGCCGCCGTCCGGGGGCGGGTGAAGCTCGGTCATCAACCGGTGATGCGGGCGGGCGAGTTGCTGCCGGACCTGGCCGCGTTCCGGCCGAGCTTCATCCTGGCCGTGCCGTACATCTTCGAGAAGATCTTCCACGCCGCGCGCCGCAAGGCGGAGCGCGAGGGGAAGGCGGGGCCGTTCGACAAGGCCGTGGACGTGGCGGTGAAGTACGCGGAGGCCAGGGAGCACCGGGCGTTCGGGCTCGGTCCCGGCCCGTCGGCGGGGCTGCGGCTCCAGCACCAGTTCTTCGAGAAGGCCGTGTACTCCAAGGTGCGCCACGCCATGGGCGGCCGGGTGCGGCACGCGATGTCGGGCGGTTCGGGGATGGACCGGCGGCTCGGTCTGTTCTTCGAGGGCGCCGGTGTCACGGTCTTCGAGGGGTACGGCCTGA
>NZ_MDCR01000057.1 GCF_001723055.1 Streptomyces niveus | reverse complement strand
AACGACCACGCCGCCGACGACATCAAGGTCCTCGTCGTCGGCAACCCGGCCAACACCAACGCGCTCATCGCGCAGGCCGCCGCCCCCGACGTACCGGCCGAGCGGTTCACCGCGATGACCCGGCTCGACCACAACCGCGCGATCTCGCAGCTCGCCGCGAAGACCGGTGCGGCCGTCACGGACATCAAGCGCCTGACCATCTGGGGCAACCACTCCGCCACCCAATACCCGGACATCTTCCACGCGGAGATCGCGGGCAAGAACGCCGCCGAGACGGTCAACGACGAGCAGTGGCTCGCCGACACCTTCATCCCGACGGTCGCCAAGCGCGGCGCGGCCATCATCGAGGCCCGCGGCGCCTCCTCGGCGGCCTCGGCCGCCAACGCCGCCATCGACCACGTCCACACGTGGGTCAACGGCACCCCCGCCGGCGACTGGACCTCCATGGGCATCCCGTCGGACGGCTCGTACGGCGTCCCGGAGGGCATCATCTCGTCCTTCCCCGTCACCACGAAGGACGGCAGGTACGAGATCGTCCAGGGCCTGGACATCAACGACTTCTCCCGCGCGCGCATCGACGCCTCCGTGAAGGAGCTGACCGAGGAGCGCGACGCCGTCCGCGAGCTCGGGCTTCTCTGACACCAGCCCCGGCACGACCGAGCTCCCGCGCCGCCCGCACACCTGGGCGCCGGGAGCTTTGTCGTGCCAACCGCCGTACACAGCGCGGCGATTCCGCGCACACTGAGTACATGAACGGATACGGAGAGGGGCTCCCGGCCTACCGGACCATCCGCATGACGGCGCAGGACGGTCCGATCGCGGCGTTCGCCGACGAGGAGGCCTGGCGGGCCCGGGAGCGCTATCCCACCATCGTGGGCATGGGGCTGCCGGCCTTCGTCGCGGCCCGGGAGTCGGAGCGGGGCGGCTGGGAGATCCTCGGGTCAGCGGCCGACGCGCCGCAGGGCATTCGCGACTCCCTTGCCTCGCACTTCCGGCGGCTGGCCAAGGAGGCCGGTGAAGCCGGGCGGGCCGGGGACCGGAAGAAGTGCCGTGCGGCGTACGAGAAGCTCGACTGGGTCGCGGTGGACGAGCTGACGGTGCTCGGCACGCGCTACCGCGTGGTGCGGGTGGAGCAGTTCATCCGGCTGGGTCCGGACGGGCCCGAGCCGCCGAGGCCGTCGGACCCGGACCCGGGCGAGGTCGGGGAGGCGTACCGGCTGCCCGGCCGGCTCAAGGGGTTCGTCATCGACCCGTACACCGGCACGGGACTGGCGGAGGGGCTGCTCAAGTTCGACCTGATGCAGTTCGTGCTGAAGGCGGGCGCCGCGCCGCCCGAGATGCGCGGGGATTCCCTGCGGGCGGTCGAGACGCATCCGGGCGGGGTCCTGCTGCCGGCGGAGTTCGCGATCGCCGAGTGCGGCAAGGACGGTCGGTGGAAGCCGCATTCGCGCCCGGCGCCGAGTCCGCAGGCCGCGCGGGACAGGCTGGCGATGGACTTCCGGGTCATGACGCCCATCCGCGAGCAGTTGGACGAGGCGGGGCGCGAGGAGTACGCGAAGGCGGCGGACCGGCTGGACGAGAAGCGCGGGGCCGGGGTCGCGGTGGCCGGGCGGCGGTTCCGGGTGGCGCGGGTGGAGCAGTTGGTACGGATCGGGCCCGACGGTCCCGAGGGGCCCCGGCCTTCGGACTTCGACCCGGAGCCGCCGGTCGAGTTGCACTCGAAGCAACTGCGCGAGCAAGGGCTGCTCGACGATGACGAGGACGCCGCCCCCGTCGAACTCGACGACGACATGAAGGAGATGAGGCGGCTGATGGACAAGGAGGAGGCGAGGCGGGCCGCGCGCAAGCGGGAGAAGGAAGCGAAGAAGGGTTCGCAGGGTTCGAAAAAGGGCTCGCAGGGCGCGAAGTAGGACTTCGGCGCACGCAAGGGCATCCAGGGGTACGCGAGCCCACACACGGTGCGGACGCCGCGAAGCCGCAGCAACCAGTCCCAACCGGCAGCGGCCGGGCGCCGGTTCGCCGCCGGCGTAATAGGGGGCCGCCCCTGGGGTGTGCCCGTCGAGCCCCAAATGGCCGCCTATGTCGCCGAGTTGGCCCCCTGTTTCCCACTTGTTTCGTCATGAGCATGGTTACACCGCGCTCCATCTGGGGGACCATTCCGGCGTTGGTCATCGCGCGTAGACCCGTACGACGACCGCACCGCTCTCTGAGGAAGTTCCGTGTCACCGGACACGGAGCGTCAACCTGTCTCCCCACCGGAGGTTTTCCATGCGCCGTCGTCTGGCCATGCCGCTCGCCGCCCTCGCTCTCGCCCTCCCCGCCACCCTGATGTCGGCGTCCTCGGCCGCCGCCGCGCCGGCCGACAAGCCGCAGGTCCTGAGCAGCTGGACGCAGACCAGCGCCGCCAGCTACAACGCGTGGGTCTCCGCGCGCAACAACCAGGGCGCCTGGTCCTCGTACGGCTTCGACTGGTCCACGGACTACTGCTCGTCCTCGCCGGACAACCCCTTCGGCTTCCCGTTCCAGACGTCCTGCGCGCGCCACGACTTCGGCTACCGCAACTACAAGGCGGCCGGCTCGTTCGACGCCAACAAGGCCCGGCTGGACAGCGCGTTCTACGAGGACCTGAAGCGGGTCTGCAACGGCTACTCGGGCGCCACGAAGACCTCCTGCAACGCCACGGCGTGGACGTACTACCAGGCCGTCAGTATCTTCGGCCGCTCCGCCCTGGTCGACGGCACCAAGAACGTCGCCTGACCGAGCGCCACCGCGGCGGTGTGAACCGCCGTCTCCCGAGACCGAGAGCCCTTCGCCTCCCCCAGCGAGGGGCTCTCGTCGTGGAGTGACCCTGAACACTTTCGGCCAGCGAGAACGCATGCTTCCTCCATCCCGGGGCAGGGGCCCAGATCGCCAGTTGTTGCTGGTGGTGGTGTATATCGGGAACGGAAGGCCAAACGCGACGTGTCGGCACAACAGACCATCTTTGTGGACGGAGAGTGGCGCGAAGCCGTCTCAGGTGCCACACGCGAGATCATCGACCCCGCCGATGCCATGCCGTTCGCCGTGGTGTCCGAGGGCGGGGCCGAGGATGTCGACGCCGCCGTCGACGCCGCGCGCAGGGCCTTCGACGGGGGTGCCGGGGTCTGGCCCCGGACGTCCACCGGTGAGCGCGCAGCGCTGCTGCGGCGGGTCGCCGGGCTGTTGCGGCGGGACCGGGAGGCGCTCGGGGCGCTGGAGAGCCGGGACGCGGGCAAGACCGTCGAGGAGGGGCGCGTCGATGTCGACTGTGTCGCCGACGCCTTCGCCTACTTCGCCGATCTCGTGACCAACGAGGGCGGCGGCCGGGTCGTGGACGCCGGGTCACCGGACGTGCACAGCGTCGTCGTGCACGAACCCGTCGGGGTGTGCGCGCTGATCACCCCCTGGAACTACCCGCTCCTCCAGGCCAGTTGGAAGATCGCCCCGGCGCTCGCCGCGGGTAACACCTTCGTCGTCAAGCCGAGCGAGATCACCCCGCTCAGCACCGTCGCCCTCATCGACATCCTCACCGAGGCCGGGCTGCCCCCGGGTGTCGCCAACCTGGTGACCGGCGCCGGTGACCCCGTCGGCGCCCGCATGTCCGAACACCCCGACGTGGACCTCGTGTCGTTCACCGGCGGACTGGCCAGCGGTACGAAGGTGATGGCCGCCGCCGCGCCCGGTGTGAAGAAGGTCGCGCTGGAACTGGGCGGCAAGAACCCGAACGTCGTCTTCGCCGACTCCTGCGCCACCGACGAGGGTTTCGACACCGCCGTCGACCAGGCCCTGAACGCCGCGTTCATCCACAGCGGCCAGGTCTGCTCCGCCGGTTCGCGCCTCATCGTCGAGGAGTCGCTGCGCGAGCGCTTCGTCGCCGAACTCGCCCGCCGCGCGGCGAAGATCCGCCTCGGCCGGGGCACCGGCGACGGCGTCGAGTGCGGACCACTGGTGTCGGCCGGGCAGTTGGCGAAGACCGAGGAGTACGTCGCCTCCGCCCTCGCCGAGGGCGCCGTCCTGCGCTCCGGCGGCAAGCGGCCCGAGCCCGTCGAACTGCGGCCCGCCGCCGGGTACTTCTACGAGCCGACCGTCCTCGACCAGTGCCACCGCGAGATGCGCGTCGTCCGCGAGGAGGTCTTCGGCCCCGTACTGACCGTCGAGACCTTCCGTACGGAGGACGAGGCCGTCGCCCTGGCCAACGACACCGAGTACGGGCTGGCCGGCGGCGTCTGGACGGCCGACCCCGGGCGCGCCCGGCGCGTCGCCGGGCGGCTGCGGCACGGCACCGTCTGGATCAACGACTTCCACCCCTATCTGCCGCAGGCCGAGTGGGGCGGCTTCGGCAAGTCCGGTATCGGGCGCGAGCTGGGACCCGCCGGTCTCGCCGAGTACCGCGAGGCCAAGCACATCTACCAGAACCTCGCGCCGGAGCCGGTGCGCTGGTTCGCGGGCTGAACGCCCCCTCAGCCGACCGCGCGTCCCCCAACTGCCTTACGGCTCGGCCTCATTACGCCTCCTTACGTGCAAGAACCTTGAACCGCCCCAGCGAAGTGGAGTAGACGACACCCATGGCCGAACACGACGTGGCCGAACATGACGCCGTATACGACTATGTCGTCGTCGGAGGCGGCACCGCGGGATCGGTGATCGCCTCCCGGCTCACCGAGAACCCCGACGTCACCGTCGCCGTCATCGAGGGAGGGCCGTCCGACATCGACCGGCCCGACGTACTGACGCTCCGGCGCTGGATGGGGCTGCTCGGCGGCGAGCTGGACTACGACTATCCGACGACCGAGCAGCCGCGCGGCAACTCCCACATCCGGCACAGCCGCGCCCGGGTGCTCGGCGGCTGCTCCTCGCACAACACCCTGATCGCCTTCAAGCCGCTGCCGTCCGACTGGGACGAATGGGCGGCGGCCGGGGCCGACGGCTGGGACGCGGCGTCCATGGAGCCGTACTTCGGGCGGCTGCGCAACAACATCGTGCCGGTCGACGAGCGGGACCGTAACCCCATCGCCCGCGACTTCATCGACGCGGCGCGCTCCGCGCTCGGCGTCCCGCGCGTGGAGGGCTTCAACAAGAAGCCCTTCCACGAAGGCGCCGGCTTCTTCGACCTCGCCTACCACCCCGAGAACAACAAGCGGTCGTCCGCCTCGGTGGCGTATCTGCACCCGTTCCTGGACCGGCCCAACCTCCATCTGCTGCTGGAGACCTGGGCGTACCGGCTGGAGCTGGACGGCACCCGCGCGACCGGCGTACGCGTACGGGCCGCCGACGGCTCGGAGTCGTACGTACGCGCCCGGCGTGAAGTCCTCGTCTGCGCCGGAGCCGTCGACACCCCCCGGCTGCTCCTGCACTCCGGCATCGGACCGCGCGCCGACCTCGACGCGCTCGGCATCCCCGTCACCCACGACCTGCCGGGCGTCGGCGAGAACCTGCTCGACCACCCCGAGTCGGTCATCGTCTGGGAGACCGACGGGCCGATCCCCGAGAACTCGGCGATGGACTCCGACGCGGGCCTGTTCGTCCGGCGCGACCCGGACCGCGAGGGCCCGGACCTGATGTTCCACTTCTACCAGATACCGTTCACGGACAATCCCGAGCGCCTCGGCTACGAACGCCCCGCGCACGGCGTCTCGATGACGCCCAACATCCCCAAGCCGCGCAGCCGCGGCAGGCTCTATCTCACCAGCGCCGACCCGGCGGTCAAACCGGCCCTGGACTTCCGGTACTTCACCGACGAGGACGACTACGACGGCCGCACCCTCGTGGACGGCATCAGGCTCGCCCGGCAGGTCGCCGCCGCCGAGCCGCTCGCCAACTGGCTGACCCGCGAGGTCTGTCCGGGCCCGGAGATCACCTCCGACGAGGAACTGAGCGAGTACGCCCGCAAGTGCGCCCACACCGTCTACCACCCGGCGGGCACCTGCCGGATGGGCGCCCCGGACGACGAACACGCCGTGGTGGGGCCGGATCTGACGATTCGTGGCCTGACAGGCATCCGAATCGCCGACGCATCCGTCTTTCCCACCATGCCGGCCGTGAATCCGATGATCGGGGTCCTCATGGTCGGCGAGAAGTGCGCCGAACTGCTCACCGCGACAGCCACAGCCGCAGGCACTGCCACAGCCGTATCCGCAGCCGGCACGGCCGCGGCCCACACAACCGCACCGGGAGGTGATGCGTGATGACCGCCACCGAACCGGTCTTCTCCGTACGCGATCTGTGGAAGGTCTTCGGACCGAAAGCCGACCGAATACCGGGCAACAAGGAGTACGCGGCGCTGTCCGCCGAGGAGTTGAGGAAACAGACCGGCTGCACCGCCGCCGTCCGCGACGTCTCCTTCGACGTGCACAAGGGCGAGGTCTTCGTCGTCATGGGCCTCTCCGGCTCGGGCAAGTCGACCCTCGTACGCTGTCTGACCCGGCTCATCGAGCCGACCAGCGGCCGGCTGACCATGGACGGCGAGGACGTCATCGCCATGGACAAGAACCGGCTGCGCGAACTGCGCAGGCACCGCGCCGCCATGGTCTTCCAGCACTTCGGCCTGCTGCCGCACCGCTCCGTGCTCGACAACGTCGCGTACGGCCTGGAGATCCAGGGCATGAGCCGGCCCGAACGGCGCGCCAAGGCCGCCGAGGTCGCCGCCCTGGTCGGCCTCGCCGGCCTGGAGGACCGCCGCCCCGGCCAGCTCTCCGGCGGCCAGCAGCAGCGCGTCGGCCTCGCCCGCGCGCTCGCCGTCGATCCCCAAGTCCTGCTGTTCGACGAGCCGTTCAGCGCGCTCGACCCGCTGATCCGCCGCGACATGCAGGAGGAGGTCATCCGGCTGCACCGCGAGGAGGGCCGCACCATGGTCTTCATCACCCACGACCTGAACGAGGCACTGCGCCTCGGCGACCGCATCGCGCTGATGCGCGACGGCGGGATCGTGCAGCTCGGCACCCCCGAGGAGATCGTCGCCAACCCGGCCGACGACTACGTACGCGACTTCGTCCGCGACGTCCCGCGCGAGCAGGTCATCTCCGTACGCCGGGCCATGCGCCCCGCGCGCGACGGCGAGGGCGAGTCCGGCGTCGCGCTCAAGCCGGAGACGCTGGTCTCCGACGCGATCGAGGCCGTCGCGCGCAGCGGCGCGTACTGCCGGGTCGTGGAGAACGGCCGGACGCTCGGCGTCGTCGGTTACGAGGAACTGCTCGCCGTCGTCGCGGGTCTGGACGACGAGGCGGAGCCGGAACCCAGCAAGGTGGCGGCGGTATGAGCGCCGCGCCGCCCAATCCGGTGTTCGAGAAGACCGACCGTCATCGGCGCGACGCGGCCGACGGGGACGACGTACGTACGGTCAAGACCGACGCGGCCGACAGCGCAGCGCCCGGCCCCTGGGCCCGCCTCGCCGGCAACCCCCGCGCGATGCTGCTCATCGCCGCCGTCCTCGTCGCGATCGTCAGCGCCGCCCTCACCGGCAGCGGAGCCTGGCCCGCCGACCTGACCGTCGACGTACGCTCGCCGCTCGACGATCTCAACCGCTGGCTCGTCGACAACCGCACCACCCACCCCCTCTTCCTCTACTTCCTCCTGCACATCAGCAACTCCGCCGAAAGCTCCGTCGACGGCGTGTTCAGCGTGCTGGAGAGCCTCGGCTTCATCGGCGTGACCGTGGCAGCCGTACTCATCGCCTGGTACGCCGGCGGCGCCGGCCTGCGCCGCCGCGCCCTGCGCACCGCCGCCACCGCGCTCGCCACTTTCGCGGTGATCGGGCTGCTCGGCATGTGGGAACCGGCGATGGAGACGCTGGCCCTGATGATCGTCGCCGTCGCCGTCGCGGCCCTCGTCGGCGCGCTCCTCGGCCTCGCGGCCGGACTCTCCGACCGCTGCCAGCGCGTGCTGCGGCCGGTCTTCGACACCATGCAGGTGCTCCCCGCCTTCTCGTACCTGCTGCCGTTCGTCCTGCTCTTCGACATCGGCATCCCGTCGGTCTTCGTCGCGACCGTCATCTACGCGGCCCCGCCGATGGCCCGGCTCACCGCGCTCGGACTGCGCGGCGCGGACGCCGCCGCGCTGGAGGCGTCCGCCTCGCTCGGCGCCAGTTCCTGGCAGCGGCTGGTGACGGCACGGCTGCCGCTCGCCCGCAAGCAGATGCTCCTCGGCCTCAACCAGACGATCATGATGTGTCTGTCGATGGTCGTCCTCGCCTCGATGATCGGAGCGGGCGGGCTCGGCGACGAGATCTTCACCGCGCTCTCCACCGTCGACGTCGGCCTCGCGCTGCCCGCCGGAATCGCCGTCGTACTGCTGGCGATCTGGCTGGACCGTACGACGGCGGCGGCCGGCGAACAGCTCGAAGACCCCGCGGCCGGGCACCGCCCCAAGTGGTGGGTGCTCTGGCCCGGCATCGTCGCGGCCGTTGCCGGCGGCGCGGTGTTCGGAGCCGTCATCGGCCGCAAGGAGTGGCCGGAGGCGTGGACCGTCGCGATCAGCGAGCCGGTCAACACGGTCGTGGACTGGATCGAGCGCGAACTGGGCTCCGGCGTACCGGTGCTGGGCGGCACCCTCACCTGGTCCGAGGGCTTCGCCAACTACGTCATCAACCCCGTACGCGACGCACTGCTCGCCACCCCCTGGTGGGCGCTGCTCCTCGTCGCCGGTGTGCTGGCGCTGCGGACCGGCTGGAAGGCCGTCGTCACGGTGGTCCTCTCCCTGGCCGCGATCGGCGCGATGGGACTCTGGGACCGCTCGCTCGACACGCTCTCGCAGGTCCTCGCCGCGCTCGTGGTGACCCTGCTGCTCGGCTTCGGCGTCGGCATCCTCGCGGCGCGCGTCGAACGGGTCGAACGGGTCATCCGGCCGGTGCTCGACATCATGCAGACGATGCCGCAGTTCATCTATCTCATCCCGGTGATCGCGCTGTTCAGCGGAGGCCGTACGGCGGCCGTCGCCGCGGCCGTCGTCTACGCGCTGCCCGCCGTCGTACGCATCACCACCCAGGGCATCCGGCAGATCGACCCCTCCGCACTGGAGGCGGCGCGCTCACTCGGCGCCGGTACGGGGCAGCAACTGCGCCAGGTCCAGCTCCCGTTGGCCCGGCCCGCCCTGCAACTCGCCGTCAACCAGGGCGTGGTGCTGGTCCTGGCCATCGTCGTCATCGGCGGCATGATCGGCGGCGGCGCGCTCGGCGTGGACGTGGTGAGGGGCCTGGCCAAGGGTGACCTCGGCCTCGGCATGACGGCCGGTATCGCGATCGTGTGCCTGGGGCTGCTGCTGGACCGGATCTCGCAGCCGAGCGCGGCGGCGAAGGAACGCGCCTTGTCCTGACCCGCGGCCGGCCCCCTCACCGGCTCAACAACTGAACCCACAACTGAACCCACAACTGAATCCACAACTGAAACCGCGAACAGAAAGAACAACGACGTGACCCACAGCAAGCGGATACGCACCACCCTCGTCGCCGGAGTCGGCGCGCTCGGCATGCTCGCGCTCAGCGCGTGCGCCGCCGAGACCGAGTCGAAGTCGGCCTCCGACGAGATCACCCTGACCGTGCCCTCCTGGGTCGGCGCGCGCGCCAACGCCGAGGTCGCCAAGGTGATCATGGAGCAGGAGCTGGACGTGAAGGTCGAGCTCCAGCAGCTCGACGAGCCGGTCGCCTTCGACGCGCTCAACAACGGCAAGGCCGACGCGATCCTGGAGGACTGGGGCGGCTCTCCGAAGAAGGAGAAGCTCTACGTCGAGGACAAGAAGACCATCGTCAAGGGCGGCGACCTCGGCGTCGTCGGCCACATCGGATGGTTCGTGCCCAAGTACTACGCGGACGCCAACCCCGAGGTCACCGACGCGAAGAACCTCAACAAGTTCGCCAAGGACTTCAAGTCCGCGAACAGCGGCGACCAGGGCGAGTTCCTGGGCGCGGCGCCCTCGTACACGACGTACGACGAGCACCTCGTCAAGAACCTCAAGCTCGATCTCAAGATCAAGGAGACGGGCAACGAGGCCGCCCAGATCAAGGAGATCCAGCAGAAGTACCGCGACAAGCAGCCCTTCATCACCTACTGGTGGGACCCGCAGTGGCTCAACGCGGACATCGACCTGGTCGAGGTGAAGCTGCCCGCGTACGAGGAGGGCTGCAACGTCCCGGAGACGGCGACGGACTGCGCGTACGCCAACACCCCGCTCCAGAAGTACCTCAACGCGGACTTCGCGAAGGACGGCGGTGACGCCGCCGAGTTCATCAAGAACTTCAAGTGGAGCACCGAGGCGCAGAACGAGGTCGCCAAGGCCATCGCGAAGGACAAGAAGAGCGGCCCGGACGCGGCCGAGGCGTGGGTCAAGGCGAACAAGTCCACCTGGGAAGCCTGGCTCCCGAAGAAGTAAACGGTTCCGCCACGGACGGCCACGGAGCCGCTCATCGGCTCCGGGCCGTCCGGCGTGTGCCAACCTCAGAACTGGCTCAACTCTCTTGAGACCGCCACAGCGCGGCAGTAAGGATCCGAAGATGAAGCTTTTCGGGCGGGAAAAAGAGGAAGAATTCACGGTTCTGGTCGTGCGCGAGGCCGACGAGGTCGCCGAGGCCGTGGACCAGGCGCTGAGGACCGCCGGCCCCGAGGAGCGCCCAGGGCTGGAGCGTGCGGCGGCGCTGCTCGCCACCGTCCGGGAGACCACCGACGCCGAGCTGCGCGGGAACTGGGCGCGCCGGAAGATCGCGGAGGCGGGCGTGAAGGGGCGCGCCGACTCCGTACCGGCGGTGAAGGCGATCCGGGAGGCCGAGCCGGGCCTGAGCCTTCTCCAGGCCGTAAGGCTGTCGCAGGAGGCCGCCGCACTGGAGGACGAGGAGCGCGACGGCCAGGGCCGTACCGCCTGACCGTCCGCCTCTACGCGGACTCCCGCACCACCAGCGTCGGTGTGAAGATCATCGAAGGAAGCGGACCGCCGCCCGGCGCGGCGATCTGCTTCAGCAGCAGCCTGGCCATCTCCGAGGACATCTCCTCCACCGGCTGGCGTACCGTCGTCAGCGCCGGATCACAGGTCAGCGCGGCGTTGCTGTCGTCGAAACCCACGACAGCCACCTCGTGGGGCACCTGGCGGCCCGCCCGGAGCAGCACCGGCAGGGCCCCCGACGCCATCAGGTCGGAGGCGATGAACACCCCGTCCAGGTCCGGGTGTTCGGCCAGCAGACGCCGCATCGCCGCCGCGCCGCCCGTGTGCGTGAAGTCGCCCTCCGCGACGGCCACGTCGTCGATCCCGTACGAGGCCATCGCCGCCCGGAACCCTTCGAGCCGCTCCTGGCCCGCCGGCATGTCCTGCGGGCCCGCGACCGTACCGATCCTGCGCCGTCCCAGCGCCGCCAGATGCCCGGCGGCCAGCCGCGCGCCCGCGGCCTGGTCGGCCTCCACGTACGTCAGCGGTGACGGCTGTCCCGGGCGGCCCGCCAGCACGGCGGGCAGCCGCGTCTCGTGGACCAGCCGGGGCAGCGGATCGTTGGCGTGCGACGAGATCAGGACGATGCCGTCGACATGGCCCTGGCGCAGATACGAGAGCAACTGGTCGCGTGACGCGGCGTCGTCCGCCAGCATGAGCATCATCTGGACACCGGCCGGCCGCAGCACGTCGAGCAGCCCGCCCACGACCCGGCCGAAGTACGGGTCCGAGAACATCCGGCCCACGAACGGCTCGGCCACCGGCCGCCGTTCCTGCTCGGAGACGACCAGCGCGACGGAGTCGGTGCGCCGGGTCACCAGGGCGCGCGCGGCGCGGTTCGGCACGTAGTGCGTGGTCGCGATGGCCTCCTCGACGATTCGGCGCAGCGCCGGGTCCACCGTCGTCGCGCCGTTGATCACCCGCGACACCGTGGCACGTGAGACGCCTGCGACGGCGGCGACGTCCTCCAGGGTCGGGCGCGCGGGCGGGGAGACGTCGGCAGTCATGCAGCCTTTATACCGGTTGGTACTTGACGCCCGGAGCCGGTCCCCGGGCTGAGGACACGGCCTAGGGCCTGTCGTTTGGATCAGGCCGGATGAGTGAGCGGGGTCTGGTGCCGTGGATCGCAAGGCGGAGGAGGGAGGCATGGCGGAGCCATGCCGACCGACGACAACGCGGCGGGGCGCGGTGCCGGGGCACGCGAGCCCGGCAAGATCCAAACGACAGGCCCTAGGTGGCGACGCGCTTCAGAGCTTCGAGTTCGGCCGCCCGCGCCTCGACGAGCGAGGCGGCGAGCTTCTTCGCCGCGGCCTCGCTTCCCGCGTCGACCTCGGAGCGGGACACGCGCGCCGAGTGTTCCAGGTGTTCGCGGATCTGGACGACGACCACCTTCTCGAAGGCCGCGCCCTTGGCGGCGCGCGCCTGTGCGAGATCGCCGGGCGTCACCATGCCGGGCATCTCATGGCCCTCGTGGACGTTGGTGGCGGGCAGGCCCAGCTGCTTCAACAGCGGTCGCATCCGGTCGAGTTCGGCGCGGTGGGCGGCTGCCAGATCGGTGGCCCAGTTCCGCAGGCCGGGGTCGGTGGCCCGGTCGGCGGCCATTGTCAGAAGCTCGACCGCGCCCTCGTTCATGGGGGTCATGAGCTGGAGCCAGGCGGCGTCGGTGGCGCCGGACGGGGTCTGCGCGGGGACGCCGGCAGGAGTGCTGACAGGGCTGGTCCGTACGGGAGTCGAGGCCGGGGTGGCCGCCGAGCAGCCCGGCACCGCCAGAAGTACGAGGAGAGCCGCCGCCGTACCGCGTACCGCCTTCATGGGGAGTCCTTGGGGAAGGGGTGGGGGGTTGGGCTGCCTGTCCGGGGTCACGTCACCCCGGACAGACACCTGGCGATCCGTCAGGAATGGTCCCGTCAGGAAGGCACTCCGTCGGCGCCGCACTTGATGATGGGACGGATGCAGTCACGTACGCGCCGCTCCATCTCCGCGGCGGGCCAGACGTTGAAGAAGTCGCCGTGCATCGTGTAGCCGCGCCCCGACGCGAGGGAGAACCGGGCCGGATCGCCGTTCACCGGGTACCTCAGCACCTGCCGCAGCTTCGGCACCGGCACCGGGTGGGTCGACGGGCAGGCGCCCGCCACCGGGTACGACATATGGCTCTTGTGGTCCGCCGAGTCGAGATCGCGGCCGTTCCAGCACTGCGGGAAGTCCAGATACGACTCCAGCATCGCGCCGGCGGGGCAGTTGACGAAGTCGGTCGACGGGTTGACCTCGCCGTGGTGCAGACACGACCAGCGCGCCCGCGTGTTGTCGTTCGGACCGGTCGCCTTGGCGTTGCCCGCCACGATCCGCAGTCCGTACGGCAGCGGCTGGGTCTGGGCGATGATGTCGTCCCGTACGCCCTCACCCAGGTAGTAGAAGGTGGTGCCGGTCGGCTCCACCTCCTTCGTGCCGTCGTACAGGGTCGGGACCCAGTACGACGAGAGGTCTTCCTTCGGCGCGCACGTGGTGCGCCCCTTCGCCAGGCTGTTGACGTCGGAGCGGCCGTTGGTCGTGTCGTTGCCGAAGAAGCTGTGCATGTGCGAGGCGCCGGGCAGCCCCGGGAACACGATCGGGTCGTCCGGGAGTCGGTGGCTGTACGGACACTCGGCGAGGAACTCCGAGACACGGACGACCGCGGCGCCCTTGGTCCCGGCCTGGGCCTTCCCGGCCGAGACGGAATCGGTGCTGGCGCTGCTCATGTTGGCCTGGAGCAGCGAGGCGGTGAGCGCGACGAGGGCCAGGGCGACGACGCGTCGACGCCAGGACGCCAGTCCCGTACGGAAGGGGGACGGGGTGGTGCGGGAGGGTCTGTGGAGCATGGCACTCCAATCAGCGGAATTGGGGGTTCCTTGAGCCTTGATCACACCAGAGAGCGCTCTCTGCCGCTGAACGTAGGAGCGGGTCGCGGGGGTGTCAATAGCTGCGGCAGGAGCCGTCAAGTAGCCCTGTACTCAGGTGAGTTGGTGTCTATGAGAGTGGGAGAGCGCTCTCTCGATATCACCGTCCGTGATGCGCGGATATGGTCACGCGCTGGGCAACGCCGGACGCGCCGCACGCGCCTGGACACGCCGAAGACCCGGCAGGCGGTGTCGCCTGCCGGGCCTTCGGTACGGGCCTTCGGTACAGGCCTTCGGTACGGGCCTCCGGCTCAGGAACGCAGCCGCGCCGCGCCCTCCCGTACCGCCGCCATCGCCTGCCTCTGGAGTCCCGGACCGAACGTGACGCGGGTGGCGCCGAGCCTGCCCAGCTCCGCCAGTTCCGTGGCGCCGCCCGGCGCGGCCCCGACGTTGACCGGGCCGTCGATCCCGGCCCGCAGCGCCGGGATCGCCTCGGGTGGGGCGCCGATCGGGTAGACGCAGTCCGCGCCGGCGGCGACGTACAGACGGGCGCGAACGATCGCCTCCGCCGGATCGGTCACGCCACGGATGAACGTGTCGACGCGCGCGTTGACGAACAGCCGGTCCCCGGCCGCCGCCCGGACCTCCGCCAGCCACTCCGCGTGCCGGTGCGGGTCCTTCAGGGCGCCGTCGGCGGAATCCTCCAGATTGCAGCCCACCGCTCCCGTGCCGAGGAGGCGTTCGACCAGCTCGGCCGGCGCGAGCCCGTAGCCGCCCTCGATGTCGGCGCTGACGGGCACGGGCCGGACGCCGGTGGAGACGGCCCGGACGATACGGGCGACCGCCGCGAACATCTCGTCCGGCGGGGTGGCCCCGTCCTCGTAACCGAGCGACGCGGCGACCCCCGCGCTCGGCGTGGCGAGCGCCGGGAAACCGGCCTCCACGAAGACACGCGCGCTGCCCGCGTCCCACGGACCGGGCAGGACGAGCGGGTCCTCGGGCGCCCGGTCGTGGTGCAGGGCGCGGAAGGCCGCCACGAGGCCGGGCGCCGGTGCCGCGCCGGGCGACGTCACTTGTACGAGCCCGGGGTGTAGTGGCCGGGGACCATGCGCGTCGTCACGGCGAAGCGGTTCCACGCGTTGATGACCGTGATCGCGCCGATCAGATACGCGAGTTCGGACTCCTCGAAGTGCGCGGCGGCCCGCTCGTACACCTCGTCGGGCACGAAGCCGTCCGTCAGCACGGTGACGGCCTCGGTCAGCTCGATCGCGGCGATCTCCTTCGCCGAGTAGAAGTGGCGCGACTCCTCCCAGGCGCTGAGCTGAACGATCCGCTCCACCGACTCCCCGGCGGCCAGCGCGTCCTTCGTGTGCATGTCGAGGCAGAAGGCGCAGTGGTTGAGCTGCGACGCGCGGATCTTCACCAGTTCGTACAGCACCGGGTCGACGCCCTTGCGGACCGCCTTCTCAAGGCCGGACATCGCCTTGTAGACATCGGGAGCCAGCTTCGCCCAGGCCAGGCGGGGCGTGTGCGCGGGGAGGCGGTCGGCGGTGTGGTCGTGGTGGTGGCTGTCGTTCGTCGTCATGACGACGACGCTACGCGTCCGGTGGCACAACGGTATGGTCCATTCCCATGACCGAATCGTGGGCCAATGCGAGCGGCGAGCAGCCGGTCACCGCTGTCACGGTCGGCGCCGACCTCCACCTGGAGCTGCGCGGCCCCGGCCTGCGTACGGGGCTGATGGACGCCCTGCGCGAAGCCGTCCGCACGGGGAGGCTGACGCCGGGGAGCCGGCTGCCCTCCTCCCGTACGCTCGCCGCCGATCTGGGCATGGCGCGCAACACCGTGGCCGACGCGTACGCCGAACTCGTCGCCGAAGGCTGGCTCACCGCGCGGCAGGGCTCGGGGACGCGGGTCGCCCGGCGGGCCGCGCCGCGCACACCGGAGCCGAGCGGCCCACCGGCCCGGCCGGTGCGTCGCAGGCCCACGCACAATCTGCGGGCCGGCACCCCCGACCTCGGCTCCTTTCCGCGGGCCGAATGGCTCGCCGCCTCCCGGCGGGCGCTGACCGCCGCCCCGAACGACGCCTTCGACTACGGCGACCAGCTGGGGCGCGTCGAACTGCGCACCGTCCTCGCCGACTACCTGGCCCGCACACGCGGGGTGTACGCCGACCCGGAGCGGGTCGTCCTCTGCTCCGGGTTCGTCCACGGCCTTGCCCTGATGGCGCGGGTGCTCGCGGCCCGGCGGGGGAGGACGCGGGCGGTGGTGGGTGTCGAGTCGTACGGGCTCGACTTCCACCGGGACATCCTGACGGCCGCCGGGCTGCGCACCCCCGCGCTCGCGCTCGACGAACTCGGCACCCGTACCGAGGAGTTGATCTCCGGGGAGGGCGAACTGCGGGGCGTCGACGCGGTGCTGACGACTCCGGCGCACCAGTTCCCGACCGGTGCCGCGCTCCATCCCGACCGGCGCGCGGCGATGGTGGACTGGGCGCGCGGCGCGGGCGGGCTGATCCTGGAGGACGACTACGACGGGGAGTTCCGCTACGACCGTCAGCCCGTCGGCGCCCTGCAAGGACTGGACCCGGAGCGGGTGGTGTATCTCGGCACGGCGAGCAAGTCCCTCGCCCCGGGGCTGCGGCTCGCGTGGATGGTGCTGCCCAAGGCGCTGGTGGGGGAGGTCGTCGAGGCGAAGGGCGACGTGGCGACGGTGCCCAGCGCCCTGGACCAGCTCACGCTCGCGGAGTTCATCGCCTCCGGCGCGTACGACCGGCACGTACGGTCCATGCGCCTGCGCTACCGGCGTCGGCGCGACCAACTGGTGGAGGCGCTGGCCGAGCGCGCGCCGGAGTGCCGGGTGACCGGGATCTCCGCCGGGCTGCACGCGGTGGTCGAACTCCCGCCCGGCAACGACGAACGCACCATGATCGAGGCGGCGGCCTGGCAGGGCCTGGGGATCCAGGGCCTCTCCGGCTTCCGGCACCCCTCGGTCGCCCCCGGGCGTGACGCGCTGGTCATCGGCTACGGCGCCCCGACGGACAGCGCGTGGACAGGGGCGCTGGACGCGCTCTGCCGGGTGCTCGCATGAGCCGCGCCGCCCGGCTGGCCGCGCATGGCGCTGTCGGCACCGCGCTCTCGGTGCTCAGCGACCGCCGGCTCGCGGAGCTGGTCGCCGGTGCGGTCCCGCTCGGGTCCGGCCTCGGTGGGCGGTCGGCGGAGCTGGATGTCGACGGGACGCGGGTCTTCGTCAAGCGCGTCCCGCTCACGGACCTCGAACTGCGGCCGGAGCATCTGCGGTCGACCGCGAACCTCTTCGAGCTGCCGCTCTTCTACCAATACGGCATCGGCTCCGCCGGATTCGGCGCCTGGCGTGAACTCGCCGCGCACACCATGACCACCAACTGGGTCATCGGCGACGCCGACGCGTACCCGGGCTTTCCGCTGATGTACCACTGGCGCGTTCTGCCCGACTCCGGCCCCGACGGCTTCCTGGACGAGTTCGGCGGCCTCGACAGGGCCGTCGCGCACTGGGACGGCTCGCCCGCCGTACGCCGCCGGCTGGAGGCCGTCGCGGGGTCGACGGCCTCGGTGGTGCTGTTCCTGGAGTACGTACCGCAGACGCTCGCCGCCTGGCTGGCCGACCGGCGGGCCGCCGCCTCGGCGGGGGACGCGGAGGAGGCGCCGTACCGCCGGATCGAGTCCTGCCTGCTCCGGGGCGCCGGCTTCATGAGCGCGCGCGGACTGGTCCACTTCGACGCGCACTTCCGCAACGTCCTGACCGACGGACGGCTGATCTACTTCGCCGACTTCGGACTCGCCCTCAGCTCCCGCTTCGAACTCACCCCGCCCGAGACGGACTTCCTCACCGACCACCTCTCCTACGACCGCGGCTACCTCACCGCTCACCTCATCCGCCACCATCTGCTCGACGACGACCACGACAACGCGGAGCACGCCCGGTTCCTGCACGACTGGTCGGCCGGCCGACGCCCGGACGGCGTACGGGCCGATGCCGCCGCGCTCCTCGACCGGCACGCGCGATCAGCGGCCGTACTGGGCGACTTCCACCTCCGCCTCCTCGGCGAGAACCGCCGAACCCCGTTCCCGAAGACCGCACTCGAACGCGCCCTCCACACCGAGACGGACCGAGACCGTGTCTAGGGAGTGGTCGCGGGCGGGGCGGCGGACTCCAGTTCGTCGATAGTGCCCGACATGATCGTGCGCAGGTGCGTCGTGATGTGCTCGGCGGGCCAGTCCCACCACGCGATCGTCAGCAGTCGGTCGACGTCCGCGTCGTCGTAGCGGCGGCGGATGAGTCTGGCCGGGTTGCCGCCGACGATGCCGTAGTCCGGGACGTCGTCGACGACGACCGCGCCCGAGGCGATCACCGCTCCGTGGCCGATCCGGACGCCGGGCATGACCATGCTGCGGTAGCCGAACCAGACGTCGTTGCCCACCACCGTGTCACCCCGGCCGGGCAGGCCGGTGATGAGGTCGAAGTGGTCGCTCCAGGAACCGCCCATGATCGGGAAGGGGAACGTCGAGGGGCCGTCCATCCGGTGATTGGCGCCGTTCATGATGAACCGCACCCCCTCACCCAGCGCGCAGTACTTCCCGATGACCAGCTTCTCCGGCCCGTAGTGGTACAGCACGTTCCGGGTCTCGAACGCCGTCGGCTCGTCCGGGTCGTCGTAGTAGGAGAAGTCACCCACCTCGATCAACTCCGAGGTGATCAGCGGCTTCAGCAGCACCACCCGTGGCTGACCGGGCATCGGGTGGATCACGGTCGGGTCCGCGGGAACGGCGGGAACCTCGGGTACGTCGGGTACGGCAGGCATGGTGAATCGGTCTCCTCGTGTACGGCGAGTCCGACGCATCCTGCCCGACGGGGTGATCGCGACGACAACGATTAACTCCTCTCCGTCTCCTCCACACCCGCCTCGCCGAAGCGGGCCAGGGCCAGCGCGCCCGCCACCGCCACGGCGAAGCCGACGACGGTCAGCCACCCCAGCCCCGCGCGCGTACGGTCGCCGAGCCAGACGACCCCCACCAGCGCCGGACCGATCGTCTCGCCGATGACCATGCCGGCCGTCGCCGTGGTCACCGAACCCCGCTGGAACGCCGACGTCAGCAGCAGGAACGCCGCCCCGCCCCCGAGCAACAGGGCATACACCGCCGCGTTGGTGACCAGCTCGGCCGGAGCGACGCCGTCGATGAGCCGTACCGACACCTCGACCACCCCGAACCCCGTACCCGCCCCGAACCCGAGCACCAGCGCACGGGGCCGGTCCGGCAGCCTGCCCGCCGCCGCGCCCGCAAGCAGTACGGCCACGGCGACCCCCAGCATGGCCACCCGCAACGCCGTCGACCCGCCTTCCGTGCCCTCGGCCCCCGACGACAGGGCGAGCAGCGCGAGCCCGGCGCAGACCACACCGACCGCACTCCACTCCCGGGCGGACAGCCGTACCCGCAGCAGCCGGGCCGCGACCACCGCCGTGACCGCGAGACTGGCCGCGAGGGCGGCGCCGACGGCGTAGATCGGGATGGCACGCAGCGCGACGATCTGCAACACGAACCCCAGCCCGTCCAGGGCGAGTCCGGCCACATACCGCCACTGCCGCAGCGCGCGCAGCAGCAGCGCGGGGTCCACTCCCGATCCGGTGCCCGGTTCCGCCGCGCGGGCGGCGACGGCTTGCAGGACGGAGGCCGTGCCGTAGCAGACCGCTGAACCGAGCGCGCAGATCATTCCAAAGAGCACAAAAGGAATCTAGTTGAGTAGAGTTGACGGACCGCCTTGTCCGGCGTGGCGGCCAGGCATCTAATGTGTGCGGCGAGCACGGGATTGACGGGTCGACGGATCGGCCCGCAGACGGGGGAGGACGGGGCCATGGCCGCCGTAAAACAACGCAGGCTGCGGTCGAGCACGGTCGTGCTCGGCGGCATGGGAATACTCGCACTGACGGTCACCTCCTGCAGTTCGGAACCCGACCGGCGCTGCGCCGACCGGAACACGTACGAGGAACTGTCCAAGTCCGACTGCGACAGCACCGGCTCCGGCTCGTACTACTACGGCGGCAAGAGCTCCAACGGCCGCGTCTACGACGGCAGTTTCGACAAGTCGGCGGTCGACCGGGGCGGCTTCGGCTGCTCGGGCACCGGCGGCGGCTGAGCGGGCGTCGGCGCGCGATGATGGAGCGTCGGACCATCGAGCCACGGCCGGGCTGGCAGCGGACGGTCGAGGAGCAGGGGCTCGTCTATCCGCTCACCCGCTATCCGGACGACTCACTGCGTCCCTACTGGGACGAGAGCGCCTACTACGTCTTCTCCCTTCCCGAGGTCGAGGCCCTGGAAGCGGTCGTCGAGGAACTGCACGCGATGTGCCTCGCCGCCGCCGAGCACATCGTGAGGAACGACCGCTTCGCCGATCTCGGCATCACCGACGGCCGACTGGCCGCGCTGGTCGCCGAGTCCTGGCAGCGCCGTGCCGAACTGCCGTCCATCTACGGCCGGTTCGACCTTCGCTACGACGGCACCGGCCCGGCCAAGATGCTGGAGTACAACGCCGACACCCCCACCTCCCTGGTCGAGGCGGCCAGCCCGCAGTGGTTCTGGATGGAGGAGCGCTTCCCGGGCGCCGACCAGTGGAACTCCCTGCATGAGCGGCTGATCGAAGCCTGGCGCCGCCAGGCCCACCTCCTTCCGCAGGGACCCCTGCACTTCGCCCACTCCGACGGCGACGAGTTGGGCGAGGACCTGATGACCGTCGCCTATCTGCGGGAGACGGCCCAGCAGGCGGGAATCGACACCGAGGCCCTGTCGGTCGAACAGATCGGCTGGGACAAGCTGACCGGGCGCTTCGTGGACGAACGGCTGCGGTTCATCCGCAGCTGCTTCAAGCTGTACCCGTGGGAGTGGCTGACCACGGACCGCTTCGGCCCGCAGGTGCTGGACACCCTCGACAACGGCGGCGGCACCGGCAGCACCTGCTGGATAGAGCCCGCCTGGAAGATGCTGCTCTCCAACAAGGCGCTGCTGGCGATCCTCTGGGAGCTCAATCCGGGCCATCCGAATCTGCTGCCCGCCTATCTCGACGGACCGCGTGAACTCGCCCTCACCGGTGGCTATGTCTCCAAGCCCCTGCTGGGCCGCGAGGGCGCCGGAGTCACCGTCCACGAACCCGGCCACGCCCCGGTCGTACGCCAAGAGGCTTGCTGCTACCAAGCGTTGGCGCCGCTGCCCGACTTCGACGGCAACCGCGTCGTACTCGGCGCCTGGGTCGTCGAGAACGAGTCGGCCGGCCTCGGCATCCGCGAATCGTCGGGCCTGATCACGGACGAATACGCCCGCTTCCTCCCGCACGTCATCCTCTAGCAGGCAACGGCGGGGGAGCCAGGGACCGGCGGCCCGCGTCGCCGACCGGTCCCGGCCACCGGTCTACCGGGTGAGGACCGCCCGCAGCTGCTCCAGGCCCCAGTCCAGATCCTCCTTGCTGATCACCAGCGGCGGGGCGATCCGGATCGTCGACCCATGGGTGTCCTTCACCAGCACACCCCGGTCCATCAGCTTCTCGGAGATCTCCCGGCCCGTGCCGTACGACGGAGAGATGTCCACCCCCGCCCACAGCCCCCGGCCGCGCACCGTCTCCACCGCGCCGCCGGTCGTCATCAGCCCCAGCTCATGGTGGAGATGATCGCCCAGCTCCGCCGCCCGCTGCTGGTACTCACCGGTGCGCAGCATCGCGATCACCTCAAGGGCCACCGCGCACGCCAGCGGATTGCCGCCGAACGTCGAGCCGTGCTCCCCGGGCCGGAACACCCCGAGGATCTCCGCCGACGACACCACGGCCGACACCGGCACCACCCCACCGCCGAGCGCCTTGCCCAGGACATACATGTCGGGCACGACGCCCTCGTGCTCAAGGGCGAAGGTCTTCCCGGTCCGGCCCAGGCCGGACTGGATCTCGTCGGCGATGAACAGCACATTCCGCGCCCGGGTCAGCTCCCGCACCCCCGCCAGATAGCCCGGCGGCGGCACCAGCACCCCCGCCTCACCCTGGATCGGCTCCAGCAGGACGGCGACGGTGTTGTCCGTCATCGCGGCGTCGAGAGCGGCGAGATCCCCGTACGGCACGATCTCGAAGCCCGGCGTGTACGGCCCGTAGTCGGCCCGTGCCTCCTCGTCGGTGGAGAAGCTGATGATCGTGGTCGTACGGCCGTGGAAGTTGTCCGCCGCGACGATGATCTTGGCGGTGTCGTCCGGTACCCCCTTCGTCCGGTAGCCCCACTTACGGGCCGTCTTCACGGCGGTCTCCACCGCCTCGGCGCCCGTGTTCATCGGCAGCACCATCTCCATGCCGCACAACTCGGCGAGCTGGGTGCAGAAGTCGGCGAACCGGTCGTGGTGGAACGCCCGCGAGGTGAGCGTCACCCGCTCCAACTGGGCCTTGGCGGCGTCGATGAGACGTCGGTTGCCATGGCCGAAGTTGAGCGCCGAGTAGCCCGCGAGCATGTCGAGGAAGCGGCGCCCCTCGACGTCGGTCATCCATGCACCGTCCGCCGAGGCGATGACGACGGGCAGCGGGTGGTAGTTGTGCGCGCTGTGCGCCTCCGCAGAGGCGATGGCACGGTCCGTTGTCGCCACGGGTTCTCCGTTCGGTCGAGACAAGCCATCCGGTCGGGGCGGGGTGGCGCCCCTGTTTCTATCGTCACTCGCCAGTGTGGACGAAGAAACCTTGCCCCCGGCGTGCCCTGGGAGACAACCCCGCAGGCGGGCCCACTTGGATCACATGTCCAGCAGCTGCCTCCGGGGCCCTGCCTCCGGCCCGTTCCCGCCCCTGCCGAACGGTGGCCGGGGCAGCCGGCCCGCCAGCGGACGCAGCACCAGCCCCAGCACCACC
>NZ_MDCR01000569.1 GCF_001723055.1 Streptomyces niveus | reverse complement strand
CCCCGGACAGCCCGCCGCAGGCACGAACCCGGCCCACCGGACAGGACCCCGGCAACCCCGCGACGAACCCGCAAACCTCGCCGGAGGCGACCCCGTGCGCCCTACACGCTCCCATGCCCCCGCCACTGCGCGACTGCGAACAGCCCGTTCCCTTCCTAGTCTCGACCCCGGCCGAGGCACCAGCCCCGACCCGCACAGCCGCGCCGACCTCGGGGAGGGGCACGTGCTCAGTACTGAACATCACGCGGACGTCGTCATCATTGGCGCCGGAATCGCCGGCCTGTCGGCCGCTCATCAGTTGACCCGCGCCGGCGTAACAGTCACCGTCCTGGAGGCCGCCCCTTACATCGGCGGCAGGATGGCCACCGAGCACCTCGACGGCTTCCGGCTCGACCGCATCGGCCAGATGCTCAACACCTCGTACCCGGAACTGCTCCGCACCCCCGCCCTCTCGGACGCCGCGCTACGGACGTTCTCGCCGGGCGTGCTCGTCCACAGCGAGGGACGCCACCACCGCGCGGGCGTCACCGTCGCCGCGGGGAGCGCGCGGGGCGCACTCACCGCCGCACGCGCCCTGGCAAGCGCCCCGCGCGCCCGAACCCACCGCACCCGGACCCCGCACGCCAGGACCGGACCCCGGGCCGCCCGGCTGGGCTCCCGCCCCCCACTGGGCAACGCGCTCGACCAGGCCCGGCTGCACGCGGCTTTCGGCCGCCTCGCGACCACCCCGGTGAACCGGCTGCTGGCCCGCCCCGAGCGCCCCGCCCTCGCCGCGC
>NZ_MDCR01000568.1 GCF_001723055.1 Streptomyces niveus | reverse complement strand
CGGTCTCGGCCTGCGCGGGCAGGTCGGCGAAGTCGTCGTCGTCCGTGCCGACGCCGCCGGAGTGCCCATTGGCCGCCAGCTCGTCCCCGTAGTGCCGCAGCATCAGCTCCTCCAGCGTCGGCGGGTGGCTGATCAGGCTGCGGATGCCGAATTCGCCGAGCTTGCGGATCGCCGCGTCCAGGTGCGCGCCGTCCACGGCGAAGTGCACCCGGCGGTCGGTCAGCCGCACCCCGTGGATGCCGGGTTCGGTATCGAGTCCGGTGGCCGGGCGCTCGGTCTCGGCCTCGACGGTCGTACGGGTGAGGTGCCGCATCTCGCTGAGCGTGCCGGACTGCACGTTCCGCCCCAGCCGGATGATGCTCACGCGGTCACAGAGCTTCTCGACCTGCGCCAGGATGTGGCTGGAGAGCAGCACGGTCTTGCCCGCGGCCTTGGCCTGGAGGATGACGTCCTGGAAGACGACCTCCATGAGCGGGTCGAGACCGGCCGTGGGCTCGTCCAGGAGGAGCAGTTCGGCGTCGGAGGCGAGCGCGGCGACGATGGCGACCTTCTGCCGGTTGCCCTTGGAGTAGGCCCGGCC
>NZ_MDCR01000567.1 GCF_001723055.1 Streptomyces niveus | reverse complement strand
GTCGGCGCCGGTGGCGTAGCCGATCTGGTTCACCAGGACCGGTCCGGCGCCGTCGGGGGCGGAGCCGGGGCCGGGGCGGGGTTCGGCGGGCACCGCGGCGACGACCAGGGCGAGTGAGAGCGGGAGGAACAAGGACGTACGCACAGGTCGGGCCCTCCGTACGGCACACCTGGGATCGGTCGCCCAGAACGTAACGGACGAAGTGCGATAAATAGGATCGACACCCCGGTGACGTGCGCTTTCTCCCATCGATGTCATTTGAGATTCGGAAAACTGGCTGAAATTGTGGCGGACATGAACGCCCGCTCCGCCCCCGCCGACAGCCCCGCCTGGATGCCGCCCCTGTCCGGGCTGCTCGTCGCCGCCGCCCTCACCGTCGCCGGTCTCGCACCGGACGGCACCTGGCCGCGCCTGGGCACGGGCGTGGCGGGCGCCGCGCTCGCCCTGCTCGCGGGGTCGCTGGCGGGCGCCGTACGCAGCGGGGAGCGCGTCGGTGGTGGGTGGGGACGGGTCCGGCGCGGGCGGGCCGTCGTGT
>NZ_MDCR01000566.1 GCF_001723055.1 Streptomyces niveus | reverse complement strand
GACGGGGGTGGGCGCGTGACGGTGCGCGGCGAAACGCCAGGACAGCCTGACGAGAAGGGCGAGCAGCAGCACGTTGCCCACGACGACGACGGCCTTGAGCGTGGCGACGGGCAGCCAGGTGACCGGGACGAACAGGATCGCTGCGAACGGCGGTGAAGCGGCGGACGCGGGCTGGACGTATTCGGTGAACGAGACGGTCGGGCCGGTCGGGACGAACGGGGCCGCCGGGCAGAGCGCGGCGAATACGGCGAGTGCGGTCAACGACAGGGCGAGTGCGCCAACTGCCAGGAGTGACCGGACAGTCACGGTCGGGTACGTCACGGCCGCGACACTAGTCGATCAGGCTCAGCGTATGATGCCCGCCTCCTCCCCGTACTCACCGAGGACGGCCACGCTGAACGCGGCGGCCACGAACACCTTGACGGCNNCGTGGCCCCGCTGTGCGGGGGGCCGACATGCCCGGACTGGATGGGGGTGAAGGTCGCTGTACTCATACTTCAATGGTGCTTCTTCGGCGACCGGAGCACATCGCTCTGCGGAGGGAAACGGAAAAGCCGTTTCCTACGACTCCAGAGATACGGCATCCCCTACGGGGACTACGCCTCCACCCCCGACGT
>NZ_MDCR01000565.1 GCF_001723055.1 Streptomyces niveus | reverse complement strand
AGGCGCTGCGCAAGGCGGCGGAGGGCGAGCCGATCCCGCTGGACGGCATCGCCGACCTGGTCTCCACGGAACTGTGGCTCAGACGCCTGCTCTCCCGCCGCCTTGCGCAGCGCCTTGCGGACCACGCGGGCCTCGATCAGGCCCGCGTCGGCGAGCAGCGGCGCGTCGAACAGGGCCATCAGGTCGGTGACGGCCGCCCGCATCCCGGTGCGGGTCGCGGCGGCCTCCGTCGCGTGCGTGGTGGCACCCCAGCCGGGCGGCAGGTCGTGGATACCGGCCCCCGCGAGGACGGCGCGCAGGATGTCGGAGCGGGCGCCGGGCTGGACGCGCAGCGATTCGGGGAGCGCCCGGCAGGCGCGTACGACCTGGTTGTCGAAGAACGGCGCGTGGAGGCGCTGGCTGCGGATCTCGGCGGCCTGTTCGAAGATGCGGTGATCGGCGGCGTGGCGGGCCAGTGCTGCCCGTGCGCGGGCCTCGCCGGGGCGTTGGACGGAGGCCGGGCGGATCGCCGCCGCCGTCAGGCGAACCGATACTTCAGCCAGCGCCTCCCCTGTGAGCCAGCGTGCCGCCGGGCCGGGGCGCGACCAGGTGAGCGCGGCGAGGGAGGCGCCCAACGGCCCGTCGGCGGCGAGGGCGTTGCGGTCGCGGTGCGCGGCCGGGAGCTGGGCGGCGGCCTGTTCGAGGCCGGTGCGGTACGGCGTACGGGCGAGGCGGCGGGCGGCGCGGTAGACGGTCAGCGGCACGAACAGCGAGCCCGCCGCGGGCCCTTGGGCCTTGGCGAGCGCGGTGGTCGGCCGCAGCAGATCGCGGCGGCGGCGGTCGATCAGCAGGTCGGCCAGGCGCGCCGGGTGGGCGTCGAGCACCTCGCGGGCCCCGGCGCCGGTGAGGTGGTCGGCGCTGCCCGCGGCGAGCCGGCGGCGGTGGCGTTCGGCGGCGACGAGGGCCGGTCCCGGCTCGTCGGTGAGCGGGCCCTCCAACTCGGCGTACGGCAGGGCCTCTTCGCCCGCCGCGACGACCACGTGGTGCAGCCGGGGGTTGGAGGCCATGGCGCGGGCCCGTTCCAGTTCGGCCTCGCGCCCGCCGGTGACGAGGTCGTTGAAGGTGACGGCGAGGAGCCGTTCGCCGGCGCCGGTGCCGTGGCCCAGTACGGTGCCGGGCGCGCCCGGCAGCCCGGCGGCGAGCAGCGCGAGCGTGCCCGACGCGCTGCCGCCCGACAGGTCGGCGCCGATGCCGGGGACGGGTGCGCCGCGTGCGGCACGGCGGTCGGCGGGGCCCATGCCCGGCACGGGC
>NZ_MDCR01000564.1 GCF_001723055.1 Streptomyces niveus | reverse complement strand
TCAAACGCCGGGCGGGCTGGGATTCAGGGCTCCGCCCCGGGCCCCGCTCCTCAAACGCCGGAGGGGCTGAAAAGCCTCAAACGCCGGAGGGCCGAAAGGGGCCGGGGTGGCCGGTGCGGCTACTTCTCCGTTACTCCCGCCGAGTCGAACGTCGCCACCTCGTGCATCGCCCTCGCCGCGCTCTGGACCACCGGGAGCGCCAGCAGGGCGCCCGTGCCCTCGCCCAGTCGGAGGTCCAGGTCGACCAGGGGGCGCAGGCCCAGTTTGTTGAGGGCGGCCACATGGCCCGGTTCGGCGCTGCGGTGGCCCGCGATGCAGGCCGCCAGGGCCTCGGGGGCGATCGCGCGGGCGACGAGGGCCGCCGCTCCCGCGCTCACGCCGTCGAGGATGACCGGTGTACGCAGCGAGGCGCCGCCCAGCAGGAAGCCGACGAGCGCCGCCTGCTCCAGGCCGCCGAAGGCCGCGAGGACGCCGATGGGGTCGGCCGGGTCGGGGCGGTGGAGTTCGAGGCCGCGCCGGACGACGTCGACCTTGCGCGCGTGCGTCTCGTCGTTGATGCCCGTGCCTCGTCCGGTGACCTCGGCCGGGTCCAGGTCCGTGTAGACGGAGATGAGCGCCGCGCACGCCGTGGTGTTGGCGATGCCCATCTCGCCGGTGATCAGGCCCTTGTTGCCCGCCGCCACCAGATCGCGCGCCGTCTCGATTCCCACGTCGATCGCGGCCAGCACCTCTTCGCGGGTCAGCGCGGAGCCGGTCGTGAAGTCCGCCGTGCCGGGCCGGACCTTGCGGGGCAACAGGCCGGGTGTGGCGGGCAGTTCGCCCGCGACGCCGACATCGATGACACAGACCTCCGCGCCCACCTGGTTCGCGAAGGCGTTGCAGACCGCGCCGCCACCGAGGAAGTTGGCGACCATCTGCGCCGTCACCTCCTGGGGCCAGTGGGTGACGCCCTGCGCGTGCACCCCGTGGTCGCCCGCGAAGACCGCGACGGCCGCGGGCTCGGGGATCGGCGGCGGACACATCCGGGAAAGGCCGCTGAGCTGCGCGGAGATGATCTCCAGCATGCCGAGCGCCCCGGCGGGTTTCGTCATCCGCTTCTGCCGCTCCCACGCCTCGCCGAGCGCCTTGGCGTCGAGAGGGCGGATACCGGCGATCGTCTCCTTGAGGAGGTCGTGCGGCTCCTCACCGGGCAGGGCCCGGCGGCCGTACGTCTCCTCGTGGACGACCCAGGACAGCGGGCGGCGCTTGGACCAGCCCGCCTGCGTCAGTTCGGGCTCCTCCGGGAACTCGTCGACGTACCCGACACACAGATACGCCACCACGTCCAGGTGCTCGGGGAGGCCGAGCGCGCGGACCATCTCGCCCTCGTCGAAGAAGCTCACCCAGCCGACGCCGAGTCCTTCGGCACGCGCGGCGAGCCACAGGTTCTCGACGGCGAGCGCGGAGGAGTACGGCGCCATCTGCGGCTGCGTGTGGCGGCCCAGGGTGTGCCGGCCGCCGCGTGTCGGGTCGGCGGTGACGACGATGTTCACCGGGGTGTCGAGGATGGCCTCGATCTTCAGTTCCCTGAACTGCTTGGCCCGGCCCTTGGGGAGCGACTTGGCGAAGGCGTCGCGCTGGCGCTGGGCCAGTTCGTGCATGGTCTGCCGGGTCTCGGCGGAACGGATGACCACGAAGTCCCAGGGCTGCGAGTGGCCGACGCTGGGGGCGGTGTGCGCGGCTTCGAGGACGCGGAGCAGCACCTCGTGCGGGATCGGGTCGGGGCGGAAGCCGTTGCGGATGTCGCGGCGTTCACGCATGACGCGCAGGACGGTCTCGCGCTCCGCGTCGTCGTACCCGGGGGCGCGGGGTGACACCTCTTCGGCGACGGCCGGGGGCTCTGGCGCGGGTTCGGGCGCGGGCGCAGGTTCGGGCGCAGGTTCGGGCGCAGGTTCGGGCGCGGAGGTCGGGGCCACCGGAGCGACGGTCTCCACCGGCGGCTCGGGGGCGGGCTCCGGTTCAGGTTCAGGCTCCGGGGTGGGTGCCGGCTCAGGGGTCGGCGCCGGCTCCTCCACCGGCTCCTCCATCGCGGCGACCGGTACCGGCTCGGGCTCCGGCTCCGGCTCGACGGGGTCCGCGCCGGGCAGCGCTATCGGCTCGCGCTTCTCCTCGGCCTCGACCGGCTCGACCGGCTCGACCGGCTCGACGACCGGGGCCTCCTCCTCTACGACGACGGCTTCGGCGACCGGGACGGGGACGGGCTCCGCCACCGGTTCCGGGGCCACCGGCTCAGAGGCCACGGGCTCCGGGGCCGACTCCGGTTCGGGATCAGGGACGACCGTTTCCGCGGAGGGCTCGGGAGCGGCTTCCTCCGGCACCACCTCGGCGACGGCGACCGCGACCGGGGCCTCCGGAGCCGGGGCCTCCTGGGCCGGGGCCTCCGCCACCGGCGTGTCGGACTGCGGCGGCACCGACGCCCACGGGTCCGCGCCCTGCACCGGAATCGCGCCGAGCTGCGGTCCCGGCAGCGCGGCGGCCTCCTCGCGCGGGATGTCCAGATACTCGGGGCCGGTCGTGGGCGGCCCCTGGGTCCGTACCCGGACGGGGGCCGGCGGCGTGCTCGTGGGACCGCGGTCGGCGAGTGAACGCACCACGCCACCCGTCGAGTCGGGCATCGGCGGGCCCATGTGCAGCGGGCGGCGCGCGGGGGGCGGCGTCGGTGTGGACGTGGCGGTCGGGATGCGTACGGCTCCGAGGTCGACGGAGCCCGAGTCGCGGCCACCCGTCTCGTGCGCGCCCGGCTCGCTCACGGACGCCGGGGCCTCGGCCGCCACGGGCGGCGCGACGGCCTCCGCGGCTTCCTGCGGCGCCTCTTGGACCGCTTCCCGGGTCAACTCCGGGGCAGGTTGCGGTACGGCCTCCGGAACCGGAGCCTCCGTCGGTGCGTCCACCGGGGTGTACGTCTCAGGCGCGGCCACCGGCTGCACCTGCATGTGGGACATGTCCGGCGCCGGATACTCCGGGAGGCCCTCGGCGGGGCCCGGCACAGGCTGGAACTCCGGCGCGAGCTGCGGCTGGGGCTCCGGCTGCGAGTACGTCGCGAGTTGGGACTGCGCCTGCGCCTGCTGCGGCACGAACTCGCCCTGCCCCGTCTGCGGCGGGATCTGCCCCGCGGCAACGGGCTCGGGCACGGCGTGCGCCACCGGCGCGAGCGGCTCGGAGGGAGGCGCCGGCTGTGGATCGCCCCACGCCCCCTGCGAACTCGGCATCAGCAGAAGGTCGTCGTCCTCGGGAGCACTCTCGGAGGGGCCCAGGTAGGCGTAGGAGCCGGCAACGGGGTCGCCCGGCTGCTCCGCCATGCCTGCGTTCTCCGGCTGTCCCTCGCCCGGGACCTGGCCGGTGTCAGTCATGCGTACCCCTCGCCCATTGGTTGTGCTCCTTCGGCCCTTCGACCGGGGCGCCCGATCCGACGGCGCGTCCGGCGCCCGTCAGTGTCAACGAGCGTGGGCGCCGCGCGGCACGAACCGAGCCGCGACCCTCACGTATTCTCGCGGCCGTTCGCGGCCAACACGCGGTGATCTGCGGCGGCCAACTGTGGGCTGCGCCACGTTGCGCGTCCCCCGGTGCAGCCGTACCACATGAGGGTCCAAAACGACCCCCTTTTCCGGACATTGACGAACGAAGCGACGAACGACCGGCTGCGGTACAACGATCGGTCAGCCTACCCCGCGCCTCTGACAACAGGGTCAGGGGGCGCGGTCCGGCCGGCTCCCCGAGACGAGGAAAACCACCGAGCGTTCGCGCTCCGACCAGGCACCGGTGTCCATCTCGACGGACTGGAGCAGCACGCATTCCACCACGTAACCGCCCTCGCGCAGCGCGGTGCAGACGGCCTCGGCCTCGTCCCGTGTCGCCGCGTGGGTCACGATGCGCGCGGGCCTGCGGTCGGCGCAGGCGACGACGACGTCCACTCCCCCGCCGCCGATGCGTACGACGTCGGGCTCGGGCAGGTTCTCCAGCACGTGGGGCGCGCGGCCTTCCACGACTTCGAGTTGTACGCCGGCGCGCCGGGCAGCGGCGGCCGTGCTCGCGCAGGCCCCCGGTTCGGCGTCGACGGCGATCACGGCCGCGCCGAAGCGCCCCGCCTCGGCGGCGAGTGCGCCGCTGCCGGATCCGATGTCCCACACCAGGTCGCCGGTACGGGCGCCGAGCCGGGCGAGTTGGGCCGCGCGCAGCCAGGTCGACTCGCCCTCGTCGAGGTCGATGCCGTACTCCTCGGAGGGCAGCGCCCATCCCCGTACGGCGGGCGGGAACTCGGGGTCGTGGCCCGCGATCCAGCCGCCGGTACGGACGGGCGCGGTGCCGATGCCGCCGACGACGATCACGACGTTGGGGTCGCGCCACACGTGGTCGGCGGC
>NZ_MDCR01000563.1 GCF_001723055.1 Streptomyces niveus | reverse complement strand
CCCGCCGACAGCGGTACGGGCGCGGCCACGCTGGCCGTCCTGCTGATCGGCCCCGCCGGCGCGGGCAAGACGACCGTCGCCCGGCACTGGGCGGCCCGCCGCCCGGTCCCCACCGCGCACATCAGCCTCGACGACGTACGCGAATGGGTGTGCTCCGGCTTCGCCGACCCGCAGTCGGGATGGAACGAACACTCCGAGGCGCAGTACCGCCTCGCCCGCCGCACCTGCGGCTTCGCCGCCCGTAACTTCCTCGCCAACGGCATCTCCTGCATCCTCGACGACGCCGTCTTCCCGGACCGCCCGGTCGTCGGACTCGGCGGCTGGAAGCGCCACGTCGGCCCCGGCCTGCTGCCCGTGGTCCTGCTGCCCGGCCTGGAGATCGTCCTGGAGCGGAACGCGGAGCGCAGCGGCAACCGCAGGCTCTCCGACGAGGAGGTGGCGGGGATCCACGGCCGCATGGCCGGCTGGTACGGCTCGGGGCTGCCGATCATCGACAACTCCAAGTACGACGTCGAGACGACGGCCCGGGTGCTGGACGACGTACTGGCCCGCTCGATCGCGAGCCCGCCCGCCTGGTAGCCCGAGGGCCGTCAGGCGCGGCGCACCGTGGCACCGGCAGGGCGCGCCGCGCCCCGGTCGGACGCGCCGACCGCGCCGAGCCGGGCCCGCGCTCATAGGCTCGACGCATGTCAGAGGTGTTCGCGGTCCGTCGCGGGCGGCTGCGTGACCGGTGCGCCGCGGCCGGCAGCGATGCCGCCCTGGTGTCACTGCCCGCCAACGTCCGCTATCTCGCGGGCGCCGCGCCGCCGGGCGCCGTCCTGCTGCTCGGTGTCGCCGACCAGCGCGACGTACTGCTCTGCCCCCGCACCCCCGCCGGCGACCCCGCCGACGGGGGTGCGGGGGCAGAGCA
>NZ_MDCR01000562.1 GCF_001723055.1 Streptomyces niveus | reverse complement strand
CGCCCGCTCCTGCGAGCGCCGCGCCGGCCGCGATCGGTACGGCGAACGAGACGCCCACCGCCGCGACGAACGCGCCCACGAGCCACCACAGATGGGCGCGCCGCCAGACCCGCAGCGTCACCGCGCGGTCCTGGAGGTAGTCGAACTTCCCCGCGCGCGAGGTGGCCTCGCCCCAGCCGCCGTACCGCCGCCGTCGTACGAGCGCGACCACCGCCGCGCTCAGGACGAACAGCGCCGCCCCGGCGTACAGCCCGACCCAGCGGCCGGTCAGTCCGGGGATCAGCACCCCGATCGCGGCGGCCAGGACCCCGAGCCACCACATAGGGGCCGCGCCGGCCCTTACGATCACCGTCACCCGCGCCAGCGACTGCTGCCCTCCGCGCCCCACGGCCACCGCCTCCTCTTCACCTTCACCGAAGTTTTGGCGGGCAGATTAATGCGGTTTCCTGAGCTTTTCCTGAGAACGGCGAAGCCGGTGCCCCCCGGACCTCTACTCGGCGAACAGCCCCCGGGCCGCCGCCCGCCCGTCGAAGTCCTCCAGGCGCGCCTGCGCGTCCGGCAGGGCGTCGCACATCGCCTCCAGCAGCACCCTCCCCAGGAGCATCGGCGCGCACGCCGTGTCGAAGGCGAGACCGGTGCCGACAGCCGCCGGGATCAGCAGGTCGCTGTGGGCGGCGACGGGCGCGAAGGCCGAGTCGGCGACCGTGACGACGAACAGCCCGGCCTCGCGCGCGTGGTCGAGCGCCTCGACGACCTCCTTGGGATGGCGCGGCAGCGCGAAGCAGAGCAGGGCGCTCGCGCCCGCGCGGCGCGCCGCGTCGACCCGGTCGGCGAGCATCGTGCCGCCCTCGTCGAGGAGCCGGATGTCGGGGTGGACCTTGGCGGCGAAGTAGGCGAAGCCCTTGGCCTGGGCGGACGCGGCGCGCAGACCGAGGACGAGGAGCGGGGTGGACGCGGCGAGTACGCGGCCCGCACGCTCGACCGGGGCCGGGTCGGCGAGCAGGTCGGCCAGCTGGCGCAGATTCTCCAACTCGGCGTGCACGGCCTGCTGGTACTCGTTGTACTCGGACGTGCCCGTGTCCTGGCCGGTGGGCGCGACCTCGCGCAGGTGCTTGCGCAGCGCCGGGTAGCCGTCGAAGCCGAGGGCGACGGCGAAGCGGGTCACCGAGGGCTGGCTGACCCCGGCGAGTTCCGCCAGTTCGACGCTGGACAGGAACGGCGCGTCGACGGCCCGGCGCACCATGCTGTGCGCGATACGCCGCTGGGTGGGCGTGAGCCGGTGGCCCTCGAAGAGCTGCTGGAGCCGGGCGGCCGGACTGTCGCTCACGCGATCCCTCTCGTCGTGCCTGTCATGCCTGTGCTGCCGCTGTTGCCGGAACTGCCGGTCCCGCTCATGTCCGCATCCGTGGTGGCGAGTTGGTCGAGCAGCCGGGCAGCCGCCGTCACATCCTCGGTCAGCGGCCGGTCGGCGACCTCCGGGTCCAGTACGGACTCGGCCAGGGCGAAGGCTCTGCCGACGGGCAGCGATGCCTCGGGCCGCAGGTCGCGCTGGCGCAACGCCCGTACGGCGGCGACGAGTTCGCAGCCGACGACGAGACGGTACGCCTCGCACGCGCGCAGCGTCTGACGCGCGGCCAGCGAGGCGAAGCTGGCCTGCTCCTCCACGCCACGGGACAGTACCGCGTGACCGAGCGAGGCCGGCGCGGAGAAGGCGCGCAGGTCACCGAGGGCGGCCCCGGCCGCGTACTCCAGGATCATCACGCCGGAACTCGCGGGCTCGGCGTCGGCGAGGAAGGGCCGCAGCCGGGTGAGGGCGGGTTCGTTCAGCGCGGAGAGCCGGGAGCTGGAGAGCCGGGCGGTCTGGACGACGGCGAGCCTGAAGTGGTCGAGCGCCAGCGCGAGTTGGGCGAGGTAGAAACCGCCGTGGTGGTACGCGGCGGGCGCCAGGTCGTCGTCCGAGCCCGGACAGATCAGCGGGTTCTCGGCGGCGGAGTTGATCTCGACGGCGAGCGCGCGCTCCAGCGCGTCGGCGGCGTCCCGCGCCGGTCCGTGGACCTGGGGCAGACAGCGGAAGCCGTACGGGTCCTGGATGCGGCCGAGCGGCGGGGTGGGGCGTCCGGGGGCGCCGAGTATGCGCCGCATCCGGGTGGCGACGGCGTACGAGCCGGGGTGCGGGCGCGCGGCGTGGACGGGTTCGGCGTACGCCTCGTAACTGCCGTCGACGGCGAGCAGCGAGAGCGCGGCGACGAGCTCGGTGGCGGCGATGAGCCTGCCCAACTCGTCTAGCGCCAGGGCGGCCTGACCGAGCGTCAGGGCGTTGCTGCTGATGAGGGCGAGGGCGTCGTTGTTGTCGAGGGGCTGCGCCTCGGGCGGCCGGCCGCCCTGCCAGGGGTGTTCGCCGACGAGGGCGAGGCCCAGCTGGGACAGGGCGGCGATGTCACCGGTGCCGACCGAGCCGAACTCGTTGACGACCGGGTGGGCGCCGGCGGCCAGGGCGTCGCAGAGCGCGCCGACGACGGTGGGCCGCAGCCCGGCGCCACCGGCGAGGAGCTGGTTGGCGCGGACGGCGAGCATGGCGCGGACCTCGCGGGCGGGCAGCGGGTTGCCGACGGCGCCTGCGTGGCTGCGCAGCAGCCGCAGCCCGTGGTCGGCGGCGGCTTCGGAGGGGACGGCCTCGGCCCGGTTGGCGCCGACACCGGTGGAGCGCCCGTAGACCCGCCCGGAGGCGGCGAGCTCACGCGCGGTGTGCCAGGACTGCTCGACCCGCTTCATGGCGCCGGTGCCGGGCACGGGGCGGGCAGCCCCGTCGGCCAGCCGGACGATGTCGGCGACGGGGCTGCCCGCCCCGT
>NZ_MDCR01000561.1 GCF_001723055.1 Streptomyces niveus | reverse complement strand
CGCGGACCAACAGGGTTCTGACAGTGGACGATTGCATGGTGATGCTCTCCGAGGGTGGCCTCCGTCCGTCTGATCAGTGGCAGGGAAAGCCGAGCAGATGACGGCCGTCGTGCACCCACTCGTGCACACCCGCCCCGGAGAACACCGACGTCGCGCCCTGTTCGGCGCCGACGAAGTACAGCAACACCAGCATCAGCGTGCCCACGAAGACCGCCCAGGGCAGAACCGCCCGCAGGGGCAAGGGAGTCAGGGGGGATATCGCTGATCCGGCGGGCGAAGAAACGGCCGGGGGCACGATGGACTCAGCCACGGCACAACCTCCTTGGGAACTCGCGTCCCGTTCAGTGGAGCTCGCACGACGGCGATCGGGTCTGANNGACGTGAACGTACCGCGATCGGGCAGGTGGGCCAAGAGGGCGAGTGGGCCGGCGAGTGGTCGCGCGACCCGGCGTCCACCGGGCCCGGCGGGCGGCGTCCCGTGCACGCACGACCCTGGAGAGCCGTATGACCACACGCGTGACGTTGATCTCACCGGCGCTCAGCACCGCGCTGCGCGAGGCCCGGTTCGCCGACGGACCGCTGGACGCCGCCGGGCTGAGGCAGGCCGAGGCCGTACGGGGCGCGTTCGCCGTCGTCGAGCAACGCGCCACCGCGGACCAGGTGTTCGCGTCCCCCTCGGTGCGCTGCCGGCAGACGGCCGAGGCCCTCGGTCTGGCCGCGGAGCCCCTGCCCGAACTGCGCACCTGCGCGATNNGGCGCGCGTGCTCGCGGTGGCCGAGCCCGATGTCGTACGCGCGCTGACGGTGCACGCGATCGGCGCGCCGCCCCAGGTGTTCTGGCGGATCGACGTACAGCCGCTGACGATCACGGAGTTGAGCGGGCGGAACGGTCGCTGGAATCTGCGCAGCGGCCGTCCGCTCGGGGGCGGCTCCCACTAGGGCGGGTCCGCGAACTCCCGTCCGGCGCGGATCACCCGGCCGGGGCCGGGCCCACCAGTTCGCCGAGCACGTCCTCCATCGTCA
>NZ_MDCR01000560.1 GCF_001723055.1 Streptomyces niveus | reverse complement strand
CGGTACGGGGGAGGCCGGCCGGGTTCCGGACATGGGCAGTTCGTGGCGGTCATTCGCACACGTGGGCGGGACCGGCGCGCGGGTCTCGCGGCGTGCGACCGCGTGCGACCCCGCGTGTCAGACTGCTGCGCATGCGACGCCTGTTCCCCGTGACCGATCGGACCGCGCCGGCGGCCGCGCCCCCACCCGAGGCCCGGCCCGAGGCCCGGCCCTCGGGCCGGTCCGAGGGCCGGTCCGAGGCCCCGGTGAACCTCGTGGACCGCGAGTGGACGCTGGACGAGCTGGCCGAGGCGTACGCGTACCCCGCGCCCCTCACCACTCCCGACGCTCCCGCCCCTTCCGACGCCCCGCACCGCTGGCTGCGCGCGAACATGGTCTCCACGCTCGACGGCGCCGCCCAGCACGACGGCCGTTCGCAGGCCATCTCGTCCGACGCCGACATGCGGATCTTCGGCACCCTGCGCGGTCTCGCGGATGTCGTCATCGTCGGTGCGGAAACGGTTCGCCTGGAGGGCTACCGCCCCGCCCGCGCCCGTGACGCCTTCGCCGCGCGGCGCGCCGCCGACGGGCAGGCGCCCGCGCCCGCGATCGCCGTCGTGAGCGCGAGCCTGAATCTGGACTTCTCGCTCCCGCTCTTCACCTCGCCCCTCGTACCGACCCTCGTCCTGACCGGCGCCGCCGCCTCCCCCGACCGCGTCCGCGACGCGGAGAAGGCGGGCGCGCGGGTGATCGTCGCCGGGGACGGTCCCGGCGTCGAGCCGGACCGGGCGGTCACGGCGCTGGCGGACATGGGCCTGGTGCGTCAGCTCACCGAGGGCGGCCCCCGGCTCCTCGGCCAGTTCGCGGCGGCCGGAGTGCTCGACGAACTGTGCCTGACCGTCGCCCCCCTGCTCACGGTCGGCAGCGCCCAGCGCATCACCGGCGGACCGGTGCTGCCCGACCCGGAACGGTTCGCCTTGGCGGCCGTACTGGAGGAGGCCGGGTTCCTTTTCACCCGATACCGTCGGATCTGACATTGGGCGGAATTTGTCGTTCCGGTTAGCTTCCGCTGGGCAGAATTACTCACGCAGACTCACGTAGACCCCGTGCGGGCACGGGGAAGGATGGTTTCCGCAGCGGGCCTCACCGGCCCCTGAACGACGAAGGGCGCCTGTCGTGTTCACAAGCGTATTGATGATCGAGAAGCCCCTGTCGTCCGTGGACGTCGAATTCGTCACCACGCTCCACGGCACCGAGGAGGTCGCTTTCATCCTCCTCATGCAGCCTCGCGGTGACCAGGCGGACGCGCTGCTGCGCGCCATCGACGACGTGGCGTTCGGAGAGCTGAAGGAGGCCGGCCGCGAGGGTGACGAGCCCGAGGGCGCCGAGGCCCGGGGCCCCGCCGAGCTGGCGCTCACGCACTCGCTGGCCGCGCTGCGGGCGGCGGGCCGGGAGGCCACCGGCGTGGTGGTCGAGAACCACCCGCTGGACCACCTCAAGTCCGTCGTCGAGGAATCGGCGGCCGACGAGGTGATCGTGCTGACCGAACCCCACTACGTGGAGGAGTTCTTCCACCGCGACTGGGCCTCGCGCGCACGCCACAAGGTCGGCGTACCGGTGCTCAAGCTCTTCGCGCACGGTGTGGAGGACGACGAGGCGGCGGGGGACGGCGGAGGGGCGGCCAGGGG
>NZ_MDCR01000056.1 GCF_001723055.1 Streptomyces niveus | reverse complement strand
CCACTCGTCCAGGTCCTCGGCCGGTGCCCAGAAGGCGATGCACGAGTTGTGCGACGAACAGCCGCCGAGGACCTGGACGAGTGGGGAGCCCTCGGCTGCGCCGGCTGGAGCGCGGCCGACTGCTTCCCCCTCTACCGGCGGCTGGAGACGAACGACGCGCCCGGCGACCACCACGGCCGTTCGGGCCCGGTCAACATCATGACGATCCCGCCGAACGACCCTTGCGGCAGTGCCCTGTTGGAGGCGTGCGCGGCGGCCGGGATCCCCACCACGCCGTTCAACACGGGGCGGACGGTGCTGCGGGGAGCGCACTGGTTCCAGATCAACTCGCATCCGGACGGCACGCGTTCGTCCGCCTCCGTGTCGTATCTGCACCCGATCCTGGGCAAGCGGCCCAATCTTGAGGTGCGTACGGGACTCCAGGCCAAGCGGCTGCTGTTCGACGAGCCCGGCGACCCGCACCGCTGCACGGGAGTGGAGTATCTGGAGTCGGACACCGTGCACAGCGGCGCCGTCCGGGCACGCCGTGAGGTGGTGGTCTCCTGCGGGTCGATCGACTCGCCGAAGCTGCTGATGCTGTCGGGCATCGGCCCGGCCGGGCATCTGCGGGAGAACGGCGTCGAGGTACGGGTGGACTCCCCGGGCGTCGGCTCCCATCTCCAGGACCACCCGGAGGGCGTGATCATGTGGGAGGCACGGCAGCCCATGGTCACCACCTCCACGCAGTGGTGGGAGATCGGGATCTTCGCCGACACCGAGCCGGGCCTGGACCGGCCCGACCTGATGTTCCACTACGGCTCGGTGCCCTTCGACATGAACACCTACCGGCGCGGCTACCCGACCACCGACAACGCCTTCTGTCTGACACCGAACGTCACCCGCGCGCGCTCGCTCGGCACCGTGCGGCTGCGTACGCGCGACTTCCGGGACAAGCCGAGGGTCGATCCGCGCTACTTCACCCATGAGCACGACATCCGGGTGATGACGTACGGGCTGCGGCTCGCCCGCGAGATCGCCGCGCAGCAGCCTCTGGCGGCGTGGAAGGGGCGGGAGTTGGCGCCGGGACCGGACGCGCGGTCCGACGAGGAGCTGCTGGACTACATCCGTCAGACGCACAACACCGTCTACCACCCGGCGGGCACGGTGCGGATGGGGGCGGCGGGGGACGTGGACTCGCCGCTCGACCCGCAGTTGAGGGTGAAGGGCGTGACGGGGCTGAGGGTGGCGGACGCGTCGGTGATGCCGTTCCTGCCTGCGGTCAATCCGTGCATCACGACGATGATGATCGGCGAGAAGTGCGCGGACATGATCAAGGCGAGCTGAGCGGCGCCTCGTACGGCGCACGTCGGACGACGGCGTACGTCGGGCGACGGCGTACGTCGGGCGACTCGGCGCAACCTGGTCGCAACGTCCGCGCTCCTAGCCTCGCGGTGAGCGCCGTCCAAAGGCGGGCGGCACCCTCACCGGGAGGCCACTGAGATGACCCGATACGCAGCGCCGGGCACCGACGGCGCGATCGTCTCGTACGAGTCACGTTACGACCACTGGATCGGCGGCGAGTACGTCCCGCCGGCCCAAGGCAAGTACTTCGAGAACCCGAGCCCGGTCAACGGCCGCCCCTTCACCGAGATCGCCCGAGGCACCGCCGCCGACGTCGAGTGCGCGCTTGACGCGGCCCACGGCGCGGCCCCGGCCTGGGGAAAGACGTCGGCGGCCACGCGCGCGGACATCCTCAACAAGATCGCGGACCGGATGGAAGCGCGGCTGGAGGAGCTGGCCGTCGCCGAAAGCTGGGAGAACGGCAAGCCGGTGCGCGAGACACTGGCCGCCGACATCCCGCTCGCCATCGACCACTTCCGCTACTTCGCGGGGGCGCTCCGGGCGCAGGAGGGCTCGCTGAGCGAGCTGGACGACGACACCGTCGCGTACCACTTCCACGAGCCGCTCGGCGTGGTCGCGCAGATCATCCCGTGGAACTTCCCCATCCTGATGGCGACTTGGAAGCTCGCGCCCGCGCTGGCGGCGGGCAACGCGGTGGTGATCAAGCCGGCCGAACAGACTCCGGCGTCGATCCACTACTGGATGAGCCTGGTCGCCGATCTGCTGCCGCCGGGCGTGGTCAACATCGTCAACGGCTTCGGCGTGGAGGCGGGCAAACCGCTCGCGTCCAGCGCGCGGGTGGCGAAGGTCGCCTTCACGGGCGAGACCACCACGGGGCGGCTGATCATGCAGTACGCCTCCGAGAACATCAAGCCCGTCACGCTGGAGCTGGGCGGCAAGAGCCCGAACATCTTCTTCGACGACGTGTGGTCGGCGGACGACGACTTCCGCGACAAGGCGCTCGAGGGCTTCACGATGTTCGCCCTCAACCAGGGCGAGGTGTGCACGTGCCCGTCGCGCGCGCTGATCCAACGCGGCCACTACGGCGAGCTGCTGGAGGCGGGCATCGCCCGCACCGAGGCGATCGTGGCGGGCCACCCGCTGGACACGGACACGATGATCGGCGCCCAGGCGTCCAACGACCAGCTCCAGAAGATCCTTTCGTATCTGGACATCGGCCAGCAGGAAGGCGCGAAGATCCTGACGGGCGGTCAGCGCATCGAGTACGAGGGCGAGTTGGCCGGCGGCTACTACGTCCAGCCCACCATCTTCGAGGGCGACAACCGGATGCGGGTCTTCCAGGAGGAGATCTTCGGCCCGGTGCTCGCGGTGACGTCCTTCGCCGACTTCGACGACGCGATCAAGACGGCGAACGACACGCTGTACGGCCTGGGCGCGGGAGTCTGGACCCGCGACATGAACACCGCGTACCGCGCGGGCCGCGCGATCCAGGCGGGCCGCGTCTGGACGAACTGCTACCACGCGTACCCCGCGCACGCGGCGTTCGGCGGCTACAAGCAGTCGGGCATCGGCCGCGAGAACCACCGCATGATGCTGGACCACTACCAGCAGACGAAGAACTTGCTGGTGTCGTACTCGCCGAAGAGGCTGGGCTTCTTCTAAGCGCCAAGGAAGGGCACCTGACCTGGGTGGATGCCCGTCAGGTGCCCTGGGCGGGAGGCTGGCACGGATCCGGCGCGCTGTACCCACAGGCGTGCCTTCTCGGCCCCGGCCGGATCGACTTCGTGAAGACGAACACCGAACTCATCCTGATCGTCATCGAATACGCCCGCGCCCGACGCCGGGCCCGCCGACCGTGGATCCCGTCCGACGTGGTCAGGAAACGTTCAGGTACGTCCTGGGAGCGTCGCCTCCATGACCACCAACACGCATGCCGGCCGGTCGTACTCCCTACCCCGGCAGATGGCGAACAAGGTTCCCGAAGTCACCCTGTACTTCTGGGTGATCAAAGTGCTGTGCACGACGGTGGGCGAGACCGCCGCCGATCTCCTGAACGCGGATCTGGGCCTGGGCCTGGTCACCACGTCGTACGTCATGGCCGGTCTGCTGGCCGTCGCTCTGGTCGTCCAGTTCCGTACCCGCGCCTATGTGCCGTGGGTGTACTGGCTGGCCGTCGTGCTGATCAGCGTGGTCGGCACGCTGATCACGGACAATCTCACCGACAATCTCGGGGTCCCGCTGGAGACGACGACGGCGGTCTTCGCCGTGGCTCTCGTCCTCACCTTCGCCGCCTGGTACCTGAGCGAGCGGACGCTGTCGATCCACACCATCCGCACCGGCCGCAGGGAAGCCTTCTACTGGCTCGCGATCCTGTTCACGTTCGCCCTGGGCACCGCGGCCGGTGATCTGACCGCCGAGCGGCTCAACGTGGGGTACTGGCTGTCCGCCCTGCTCTTCGCCGGCCTGATCGCGGTCGTGGCCGTCGCCCACTACTCGCTGGACCTCGACGCCGTGTGGTCGTTCTGGATCGCGTACGTGCTGACACGGCCGCTCGGTGCCTCGCTGGGCGACTATCTGTCCCAGCCGACGGCGGACGGCGGCCTGGGGCTCGGCGCGGTCGGCACGAGCGTCCTGTTCCTCGCGGTCATTCTCGGTCTGGTCGTGTTTCTGTCCCGCACCAAGCGGGACGTAGCCGTGGCGGAGCCGGTCAGCCCGCGGGCAGGCTGACGGCGAACGACGCGCCGGGGCCTCCGTCCGAGAGCGTGATGTCGCCGCCGGCGGCGCGGGCGAGGCGCCTGGCTAGCGCCAGGCCCAGCCCCGCGCCGTCGTGGCCGTCGGCGGGATCCGCACGACGGCCCGGCTCGAACAGCGAGGACCGGAACTCCTCGGGGACCCCGGGGCCGTCGTCGCCGACGTACAGCGTGATCCGTCCGGTGCCCGCCTCGCATCTGACGGTCACCGTATGCCGGGCGTAGCGGCGCGCGTTGTCCAGCAGGGGCGTCAGAATGCGCTCGGCGACCTCCTCCGAGACCCCGATGTCCGCATCGCCTCCCCGGACGGTGACTGTCGGGGAGCCCGGCTCCTCGGCGCGGTCCC
>NZ_MDCR01000559.1 GCF_001723055.1 Streptomyces niveus | reverse complement strand
GGCCGGAGGTCGGGGGAACAGCCGGGGTTCAGTTCCAGTCGGTGAAGGAGGAGCCGTAGCCGCCCGCGTCCGCCATCTGCTCGGCCACGCCTTCGAGGTCCTCGGGCAGCAGGCTCCACACGATGAGGTCGGTGCGGACGTCGATCCAACTGCCGGTCTCCGTCTGCGTACGCGCTATCCACGCGTTGCGCAGGACACCCTCGCTGATGCAGCCGGCCTTCTGCGCGACCNNGCGTTCGAAGCTCTGGTCGCGGAAGAGCCACTGGGCGACGGCGAGCACCGATTCGGTGGCGTAGCCCTCGCCGCGCGCCCAGGGGGCGGTGACGTAGGACATCTCGGTGGTGCGGGTGCGCCAGTTCGTGTTCTTCAGCCGTGCGAGGCCGACGAGGCGCTGGGTCAGGAACTCCGTGACGGCGAGGACCAGTCCGCGCCCTTCGGTCCGTTCCGCGGGAGCGATGGCGCTCACCCATTCCTCGGCGTCCTGGGCACTGTACGGATACGGGGCCGACGTCCACGCGATGACCGGTTCGTCGTTCATCATCTCGATGTGCGCCGGGATGTCCGCGGCCTCGAACGGGCGCAGCACCAGCCGCTCGGTGCTGATGGAGACGTCCGGAAAGGTGGTAGTCATGCTCAGCTCCATGCCTCAGTCCGTGGTAAATGCACAGCATGCAGCATCGGGTGAGCCCCGCACACGGCCGGGTG
>NZ_MDCR01000558.1:1562-1845 GCF_001723055.1 Streptomyces niveus | reverse complement strand
TCGCCGAGGACCGCCGGCCGCACGAGGCCGCCCGTCCCGACCCGCGTCAGGTGCTCGACTCGCTCGCGAGACGGCTGCCCGGGCTCATGTCCGGCCACGCGCAGGGGCGTTCGGTGCTGGCCCTCGGCGTGGCCACCGGCCACCGCGTGGACCCGGACGCCGGGGTGATCGTGCTCCATCCCCAACTGGGCTGGCGGAACGTCGCCGTACGGGACCACCTCGCCGCCGCGACCGGTCTGCCGGTCCAGGTGGACAGCCACGCACGGGCGTTGGCGCGCGCCGA
>NZ_MDCR01000558.1:0-1451 GCF_001723055.1 Streptomyces niveus | reverse complement strand
GCGAGCCGCGTGCGCTGGAGCTGTTCCGCCGCAGGGCGAGACTGGTCGGCCGGGCCGTGGCGCTGCTGCTGGACATGTTCGACCCCGAGGTTGTCGTGGTCGTCGAGCCCGGCACGGGGCTGCTTCCGCACTGCCTGGCCGACCTGCGGACGGCGGTCGCGGAGCACTCGCTCGTCTGCGACGACCCCGAACAGGCCGTCGTGGCAAGCAGTTTCACCGGCAGCGTGCTCTCCACGGCGGGCGCGGCCGTGGCGCTGGGCGCGCTGTACGCGGACCCGCTCGCTCCCTGGCCCCGTATCGATGCCCCGGCCGATTCCCCGGATTCCTCGCCCGGTCCCCGAGTTAATTCAGGGAGTTGCATTGTTGACCGGGCCTGAAGACGCGTCGGACAATCAATTCATGACCATTCGGCAGCGGATCTCGCGGTACATGCCCTGCCTCTGTTGTCGCGCCTGAATTCTCCTCGCGCCACGGTCCACCGCCGAATTCACCGGACTTCGCCTCCGGCCCGCTCGCAGTCGCCCCACCCGGCCACTGCCTGCCCTTTTCCCTCTCATCCGCCCTTCCTCCTGGGGGAGACGTTGACTGTCACCGTGTCATCTCAGCTCACCACGGGCATTGCCCCCGAGCGCTTCAAGAATCTGTTCCGCCGATATCCGGCGGGAGTGGTCGTCGTCACCGCCGACGCCGGTCGGGGTCCGGTCGGATTCACCGCCACCTCGCTCACCTCCCTTTCCCTCTCCCCGCCGCTCGTGTCGTTCGGCATCGCCCTCAGCGGATCCTCCTGGCCGACGATCGAGCGCGCGTCGTCCGCCGTCGTCAACTTCATCGGCGCCGAACAGGAGCCGCTGGCAAGGACGTTCGCGACCAGCGGCATCGACCGGTTCGCCGCGCCGACGGCCTGGCACCGGCTGCCGGACGGGGAGCCCGTACTGGACGGCGTCGCGGGCTGGCTGCGGCTGAGCGTCCAGCAGATCGTCCCGGCCGGAGACCACCGGATCGTCGTGGGCCGTGTCGAGGACGCCGTGTACGACGACAGCCGGCGCCCGCTGGTCTTCCACGACGGCCACTACCTCGCGCTCTGAGCCGTACGCCGAACACCTGCCCCCGAGGAGAAGAGGACCCATGTCCCGCGACCCGGACCGCAAGCCCCTGCACCTCAACGCCTTCCTGATGACCGNNCCTGGCCCGCATCGCCGAGCGCGGCAGACTCGACTCCCTCTTCCTCGCCGACGGCCCCGTCCTGCACGGAGATCCCGGGCGACGGCCCTCCAGCATCCTGGAACCCACCGTGCTGCTGACCGCGCTGGCCGGTGTCACCAGCCGGATCGGCCTGATCGCCACCGCGTCCACCAGCTACAACGAGCCGTACAACCTCGCCCGCCGGTTCGCCTCCGTCGACCATGTCTCGGGCGGTCGCGCCGGCTGGAACATCGTCACCACGGCGGGCG
>NZ_MDCR01000557.1 GCF_001723055.1 Streptomyces niveus | reverse complement strand
AGGACCAGGGGAGGCCCGCCGCGCCGCCGACCTCCTCGACCGGCTGGAGCCCCGGCAGGGCGAGCCGGCGGGCCTCCCCTGGTCCTCGTCGCCGTACGTCCCCGTACTCCCGCTCCCCGCCGCCCTGTTGGCCCACGGCGGCCCCCTGCCGGAGCACGTCGTACGCGCCCTGGGCGCGGCCGTCGCCCGGACCCTGACCACCGCGCACACCCACGGTGTGACGCACGCGGGCCTGTCCCCCGACGCCGTACTGCTCACCACCGAGGGCCCGCGCCTTGGTTGCTTCGGAGCCGTACGCGCCGCCGCCCCGGACGGCGAGCGGCGCGGCGGTCTGCCGGGGCTGGACTCCGGCGCCCTCGCCCCGGAACAGGCGGACGGCGGACGGCCCCGCCCACTGGGCGACGTGTACGGGCTGGGGGCTGTCCTCGCGTACGCGGCCACCGGGCACACCGTCCCCGAACGCGGCGAACTGCCCCCATCGCTGGCCGAGTTGATCGTGGCGTGCCTCTCCCGCGATCCCGCGAGACGTCCCCGGGCAGAGCAGCTCCTCACCCAGCTGGAGTCGCCCACGAGTGGGCCCTTGGCGCAGAGCGCCGCGCCCGCGACGGTCCTGGACACCGCCGCCCCGATCCCGCTCCCGGCCGCCGTGGTCACCGCACTCGCCCGCCAGTCGGCGCACGTCCTCGCCGCCGAACTCCCGCCCACCGCGTCCCTGCCCCGGACCGGCGGCTGATGTTCTCCCCGCTCACGCACGACGACCCGCACCGGCTCGGTGCCTACCGCCTCATCGCCCGCCTGGGCAGCGGCGGCATGGGCACCGTCTATCTCGCCCGGTCGGCCACCGGCCGTACGGCGGCGCTGAAGACGATGCACGCCAGGCTGGCCACCGACCCCGCTTTCCGCACCCGCTTCCGGCTGGAGGTGGACGCGGCCCGCGTCATCGGCCCCGTCCACGGCGCCCAGGTCTTCGACGCCGACCCGCTCGCCGAAACGCCCTGGCTGGCCACCGAGTACGTGCTCGGCCCGCCCCTCGACGACGCCGTCACCCTCGCGGGCCCGCTCCCCGAGCCGGCCGTACGCGCGCTGGGCGGGCTGCTGTGCGCGGCGCTGGCCCAGCTCCACACCTCGGACGTCGTGCACCGCGACCTCAAGCCCTCCAACATCATGCTGACGGCGGACGGTCCCAAGGTCATCGACTTCGGTATCGCCCGCGCCATCGGCGACGACCACCTCACCCGCACCGGGTCCGCCGCCGGCACCCCCGCCTTCATGTCGCCCGAGCAGGCGACCGGCCGGGAACACACCTCCGCCGGTGACGTCTTCGCCCTCGCGGGTGTTCTCGTCCACGCGGCCACCGGCCACGGTCCGTTCGGCACCGGGCAGCCCGCCGACCTGCTGTACCGCGTGCGGTACGCCGACCCCGACCTCACCGGGGTCCCGCCGGCCCTGCTGCCGGTCCTGACCCGCTGCCTCGCGAAGAACCCCACCGACCGCCCCACCACGACCGGGCTGGCCGCCGAACTCGCCGCCGGACTCGAAGACGTACACCGCCCGTTCGCCGACCGTCTCCCCGAGCTGCTGCTCGGCGAGATCGCCCGCCTCGTCGGGAGCGTCTGGCACGTCCGGCCGTACCGCCTCCCCGTCCCGCCGGAACACGCACTCGCCGACACCCGTCCGAGTGACGCCGCCGCCACCCCGCCGGCCATGTCCCGCCGCAAGCTCCTTGCCATCGGCGGGAGTTCGGCGCTCGGCGCGGTGGCGGTCGGCGCGGGCGCCTGGGCCTGGCTCGG
>NZ_MDCR01000556.1 GCF_001723055.1 Streptomyces niveus | reverse complement strand
GCGACGCGCGCGGAGCGGTCGGCTGCGGCGCGGTGGCGCAGCACGTTCTCGGCGGCCTGCCAGGCCGAGTGGAGCGTACGGGCGTCGCTCAGCTCGCGCCGTTGGGCCGCCGCGGCCTTCTCCGCGACGGTGAGGGCCAGGGAGGCGTGCCGGTAGGCCAGTTCGGCTGCGATGAGGGCGCTGCGGCCACGGGCCCGGTCGGCCTCGGTGACGGTGTGGGCGGCTGCGGTGACCTGTTGGGCGAGGTCGCCCACGCGGCCTCGTTCCTCGGTGGCGCGGGCCGTGAGCCTGCGGGCGAGGGTGCGGGTGCGGCGTTCGGCGCCCGCGTGGATCTCGCGGGCCCGGGACCGGGCGTCGGCGGCGTCGACGATGCGGCCGAGCAGGTCGACGGAGCCCGCCGTGAAGTCCCGCTCGGCGGTCAGCTCGTCGCGGCGGCCGAGTTTGTTGCCGAAGCCCCCGACGAGGTCGGCGAGCCCGTCGGTGTCGCGGGTGTCGGTGACGGCGCGCAGCAGCAGATCGGTGAAGTCGGAGTCCTTCTTGACGGCGAAGAGCCCGGCGGCCTCGCCCTCGTCGGCGTTCATCTCCCGCTGGTAGCGGAACAGTTCGGGGTCGAGGCCCAGATCGCCGAGATGCTCGATCCAGCGGTCGTGGATCTCCTCCCAGTGCACGTCGAGGTGGGGGTACGCCTTTCCCGCCTCCGTGAGGGCGTCGCGGAACCCCTTCATGGTGCGGCGCCGGCCGCGGGCGCCGGAGACGCCCTCCAGGGGGCGCCGTACGGCGGTGGACTCGGCGACCGGCAGCGAGTCCAGGCTCAGCCCGGGGCCGGGCCGGAAGGAGTACCAGGCCTCGGCGAACTTGCGGGGGTCGTTGGAGACCTGACGGCCGCGCCATTCGCTGGCCTTGCCGACCACGACCAGCTCGCCGGTGAGGGTGTGCTGCCATTCGAGGGCGACGTGCCCGCAGTCGTCGGCGAGCAGGAATTTGCGCAGCACGCCGGAACTGGCGCCGCCGAGGGTGTTGCGGTGGCCGGGCAGCATCACCGAGAAGATCAGTTTGAGCAGGACGGACTTGCCGCCGCCGTTCTCCAGGAAGAGCACACCTGCCGGGGCCGGGCGGCGGCAAGTCCGTCCTG
>NZ_MDCR01000555.1 GCF_001723055.1 Streptomyces niveus | reverse complement strand
CCTCGGTGGTCGCCGCGGCGCTCTCCGCGATCCCGATGGACTCCTGGACGGCCCGCTCACTGCGCCGCGGCGACCACCGAGGCGGGGCCCGCGCCCGTCATCGCGGCGGCGACGCCCGCCGCGACCGCCTGACCGCCGTAGATGCCCTCGCCCTCGTGGCTGACCGTGCCGTCGACCGCGACGAGGCGGGCCGCCTCCGCCGGGCGGCCGGCGGCGAAGACGCCGAACGGGGCCGCCCGCATCGCGAGGCCGTCGCTCCAGGCGTGCCGGTGCTGGGCGGTGATCGGGGCGGCGAGGCCCCGGCGCAGGTTCTCCAGCGTGCCGCGCTCGCTGAACCCGGCTCCCCGGAACGGGCCCTCGTCGAGGTCGGCCAGCCAGTGGTGCCAGGCGTTCTCCACGTGGGTGACGGTCAGGGCCGAGCCGTGTCTGGCCAGCAGGAGGCCGGAGAAGATCGCGTACTCGGTGTCGTCGGTGCCGGCCGGGTTGTCGCTGACGAAGCCTTCGATACGGCCCCAGCGGCGGCGGATCTCCGAGGGGCGCATGTTCTCGGCCGGGGCGCCGAGCGCGTCGCCGACGGCGAGGCCGAGCAGCGCGCCCCGCGCCCGTTCCCGCAGGGCGGCCACCTCGGGGAAGGGGGCGGAATCGAGGTGGGAACCGCCGGCGGTCATCTCCATCGCGGGGCCTTTCGCACGCACCGGGCCTGGAGCGGCCCTTCTTCCGCGTATGCCTTCCACGCCGTGTCCCCGAGGAGTCGGACCGGCCGCGCTGTCACCCGACAGGCCCTTGGTAAGCATGGCTTTCCTTGCTGGCGGGGGCCGTGTTTCGTGCGTACTTTCGAACCCGTGGCGGGGTGTCCCGCCACC
>NZ_MDCR01000554.1 GCF_001723055.1 Streptomyces niveus | reverse complement strand
TTCCCATCGTCGCCCCCGACCCCGCCGCCCACCCCGCCACCGTCCTCGCCCACGTCCGGTACGTCTGCGACACCGTGCTCCGCTCCGACGACGTCCACACCTTGATCGCCTTCGACACCGACTACGACCACACCGGCGCCCGCACCTTCGCCTGCCTGCTCTACAGCATCGACCGCCGCGAAAGTGCCCTGTACTGGTGGCGCTTCGCCGCCGGCGCCGGAGACCCCATCGCCGCACACCTGCTCGCCGCCTACCACGCCGCCCTCGGCTCCCTGCCCGACGCCCGGGTATGGCGCGCCTTCGCCCGCAACCTCGGATACACCGAGCGCCACCTGCCGTACCCCGTCCGCGGAAGCACACATCTCGCCCAGGGCTTCGCCCACCGGGCCCCGTGGGACACCGAACTGCGCGAGTTCATGACGTTCGACCAGCTGCCCGAGGCCCTGGTCCAGCACTGAACCTCCGGTAACGGCCGGGCGGCCCCGCCGCCCGGCCGTTACCGGAG
>NZ_MDCR01000553.1 GCF_001723055.1 Streptomyces niveus | reverse complement strand
TGAAGGTCGAGACGGCCAGCGTCGACCGCCGCGACATGCAGTTCTCATACATGGACGGCGAGTACTTCGTCTTCATGGACATGGGCACCTACGACCAGATCCACATCAGCCGGGAGGTCGTCGGCGACGCCGCGAACTTCCTCCTGGAGGGCTTCGAGGCCACGGTCGCGATGTACGAGGGCAACGCGCTCTACGTCGAGCTGCCCGCCGCCGTCGAACTGGTCATCGAGCACACCGACCCCGGNNCTGGAGACCGGTTACGAGATCGGTGTGCCGCTCTTCATCACGACCGGCGAGAAGATCAAGGTCGACACGCGCTCCGGTGAGTACCTCGGCCGGGTGAACAGCTAACCGTGGCTGCCCGCAACAAGGCCCGTAAGCGCGCCTTCCAGATCCTCTTCGAGGCCGACCAGCGCGGGGCGCCCGTGCAGACGGTCCTCGCGGACTGGCTTCGGCACGCCCGGACCGACGACCGCCAGCCGCCGGTCAGCGAGTACACGATGGAACTCGTCGAGGGGTACGCGAAGTACGCCGAGCGCATCGACGAGCTCATCTCCACCTACTCGGTGGGCTGGACGCTCGACCGGATGCCGGTCGTCGACCGGAACATCGTGCGGCTCGGC
>NZ_MDCR01000552.1:251-560 GCF_001723055.1 Streptomyces niveus | reverse complement strand
GCTGATCGCGCTCGCGGCGGCCCGGATCAAGGACATCGAACCGCGGACGCACCGGGCGGTGGGGCTGGTCGCGATCGCCGCCGCGCTGCTGCCGATCCTGCCGACGCCGCAGCCGGTACGGGAGCGGGCGGAGGTGCCGCGGTTCATCACGGACGGCATGTACCGGGATTACGTCGCCGAGGGCGAGAGCGTCGTCCCCGTACCCCTGCCGAGTCCCGCCGAGGCCGACGCGCTGCACTGGCAGTCGGCGACGGGCTTCGGCTTCTCCGTGCCCGGCGGCTACTTCAACGGGCCCTGGGGCCCGGAGCG
>NZ_MDCR01000552.1:0-176 GCF_001723055.1 Streptomyces niveus | reverse complement strand
CGTTGTACGAGGTCGTTGCGAAACTGCTGGGGCGGCCGGGGGAGCGATTGGGCGGCGCGTGGGTATGGGACATGCCGAGAGCGCGTTGACATCGACGGTCATGCCGGTCGTCTTCGCCGATCGCGTTCGCCGCATTACGCTGACCCGACGGTCGGGTTCGTACGTACGTGTACGAA
>NZ_MDCR01000551.1 GCF_001723055.1 Streptomyces niveus | reverse complement strand
GCTGACGGTCTGCGTCGTGACGCTCGCCTCGATCATCGTCCTGGGCGGCGACCGGCGCGGCCGGCCGATGGGCTGCGAGAAGGGCACGCTCACTCTCACCGGGTCGACCGCCTTCGAGCCCACGGCGCGGAAGCTGGCCGCGAAGTACGAGGAGGACTGCCCCGGTTCGGACATCAGCGTGGACGCCGACGGCAGCGCGGCCGGGGTGCGGGAACTGTCGACCAGCGCCTCCAAGTCCGTCGTCGCCCTCTCCGACGGGCCGAAGCCCGACGGCTTCGCCGACCTGGTCGAACACCGCGTCGCCGTCTCCGTGTTCACCATGGTGGTCAACGACGACGTGCCGTTCGACGGGCTCAGCACCGCCGAGGTGAAGCGGATCTACGAGGGCAAGGTACGCAACTGGAACGAGGTCCGGGACGCCGACGGGACCCCCGGACCCGACCTGCCCGTCAAGCTCATCAGCCGCACCGACGGCTCGGGAACCCGCGACATCTTCGAGCGCAAGATCCTCTCCGGCGACGAGAACGAGCAGGACGTCCACACCGTCGAGGACTGCCGCCAGAAGGCCGACCCGGCGCGGCCGACGTTCCGCTGCGAACTCGACAAGACCAATCAGGTCGTCAACACCGTCAAGGACGTGCCGGGCGCGATCGGCTACAGCGAACTCCGCTCCAGCACCGGCGTCGACGGTCTGCACAGGCTGGCGCTCGACGAACAGCCGCCCTCCGTGGACTCCATCGCGACCAGCGACTACCCGTTCCGGGAGATCGAGTACGGCTACACGTACGACCGCCCG
>NZ_MDCR01000550.1 GCF_001723055.1 Streptomyces niveus | reverse complement strand
GGGTGTACTCGCCGTTGACCCGGTGGTGGCGCATCCACCGCCCGCTCCGCCGGATCCGTCGCTCACCAGCCCGCTGCTCGACGGCGTCCAGTACCGAGGCAGGAACTGGGCGATCTTCACCAAGACCTGGGACCCCGCCACCCTGGCCGAGCGGGACGGGCGGTGGATGCGCCACCACCGGGTCAACGGCGAGTACACCCTGCCCGGCACATTCACCCTGGAGGCGGCGGCCGGCGCCGCCGCGACCCTCTGCCCCGGCCTCGTGGTCACCGGCTTCCGGGGGCTCGCCTGCCGCACGTCGATCACGGTCAGACTCGTGGGGCCACCGCGCACCGTCGCCGTGGAGGCCCGCGTCACCAGCCGGGCGGGCGGCCGGACCGAGGTGGCCGTCAGGATGACGGCCCACCGGATCGGCAAGAACGACAAGGTGCTGCGCTTCAACGACCTGCTGTGCGAGACCACGGTCGTGCTCGCGGACCGCTACCCCGTACTCCCCGCACCCCCCGACAGCTCGTCCCACACGCCCGAACCCGACTTCGCGATGCCGGTCTACTCGCCCGACCCGCCGATCTCGCTCACCGGCCCGTTCGCCGGCACCGGCGACCACGCGCGCGGGCCCGACGGAAACAGCGCCCGCTTCCGCCTGGACCACGAGACCTGGGCCCCCGCCCTCGCCGGGACGACCGTGCCCACGATCCTGCTCGACGCGATGGTGCACCTGCTGCTCATGCCACCGCGCGGCGACAGCCCGCCCCTGGTCGGCCCGATGGCAGGCCTCGACGAGGTCGACCTCGGCGGACCGGGCAACGACTGCCGGCTCAGCGCCGAGAACCCCGTCATCCGGCTGCACCGCGACTACGCCACCGGCGACCTGACGGCCACGGCCGGCGACGGCCGGGTGCTGGCGCGGATCGCCGGGGTCGCCGCTCATCCCCTGGACCACAGCGGGGAGTTGATCAGGCCGCGCGCCCGCGTTCCCCAGTCGTCCCGTTCGTGACAGCCAAGGAGACAGCAGTGTTGTGGCAGGACATCACGATCGCCGGGACCGGCGCGTGGGTACCCCCCATCAGACCCGAACACGCGCGGCGCGGCGGGCAGCAGTCCGCCCTGGCGCTCAACGGATTCACCTCCGCCGCCGTCTCGACCGACGACACGGCGACCCAGATGGCGGCCCNNCGGCGGGAAGGACACCACCGGCATCGAGATCGGAGCCGCCAGCGACGGCGGCGCCGCCGCGCTCGTCACCGCGGCCGAACACCTCACCGCCCGGCCCGCCGCCAAAGCCACCCTCGTGACGACCGGTGTCCGGTTCCCGGACGAACGGTGGGGCTACGCCCGGGAGTTGGGCTACGTCGCCG
>NZ_MDCR01000055.1 GCF_001723055.1 Streptomyces niveus | reverse complement strand
CTCCTCAAGCCCGCGACCCGGCTCTCCCTCGTCGCCGTCGACGACATCGGCACGGTCGCCGCGGCGGCCGTCGCCGAGCCGGCGCGGTTCCACGGGGTCGAACTGGAGCTGGCCAGTGACCACTTGACGATGACGGAGATCGCCAAGGTCCTCTCCCACAACCTGGGCGTCGAACTGACCGCCCCGGACATGACCCCGGAGGAGGCGACCGCCGCCGGGATGCCCGACATGGGCTTCGGCCAGGCCCAGCTCAACGAATACCCGCAGCCCGCCCGCCCCGAGTTCGCGCGGGCGCTCGGTGTTCCCCTCACGAGCTTGGAGGAATGGGCGCACGCACACCTGCGGCCCACGGCCTGACACGCCCCACCTCCCTCATGCCGTTCGCGCCGCCGACACGATCGCAGCCGCCGTCTCCCTGCCCGCCCGGAGAACGTGCTCGCTGGTGGAGGGGACGCAGAGCCCGCGCGCGGGGTCGTACTCCGTCATGATGACGCCCGCGTGATCCGAGGTGGGTTCCAGCGACGTCACCGGCCACCCCTTCGTACGGAGGGCCGCGCCGAACTCGCGCGAGTGGCTGCTGCTGAGGACGGAGTCGGCGGCGCCGTGCACCAGCGTCACCGGGACGGCTCCGGCGCCCGCGCCCGCGCCCGCCTCCGTCGAGTCGAGGTCGGCGAGCGGGGCGGTGCCGGTGGAGCGGGCGGGCAGGTCGTAGCGCCCGGCGACACCCACGGCGGCGATGACACGTACCCCTTCGGTCGCTCCGGGTCCCAGGGCAAGACCCATGGCGGCCCCGGCCCCGGCCGACCAGCCGGCGAGGACGACGCGCCCCCCGTCCCCGCCGAACTCGACGGCCTGGTCCCGGACGTACCGCAGCGACGCCATGAGGTGCGACCGGCCGCCGTCGGGGGCGTCCGAGCGCCAGTCGGGGACGAGGACCGGCAGACCGTGGGACGCGATCTCGCGTGCCAGCGGTGCGAGAACGTCCTTCTCGTCGGGGCCGATGCCGTGCCACAACAGCACACTGGGGCCCACCGGCCGGTCTGCCGCCGGCCGGTGGACGTCCAGCCGCCGGAGTGGCGCGCCTTCCTCGGACAGATAGATCAGATCGCGTATCTCGACGGTGGTGCCTGTGCGGGACATGAGCCTTCCGGAAGACGGTGAGGAGACTGGTACTTGTCCCATTGTCGCGCCGAACCTCCCTCATCGGCCGCGTAGTTGATGTGGGAACCTGTCGACATCCGTTCGCGGGCGGGGGATCCGGGGCGGTTGCCGAGAGAAGCGAGGAGCGCAGCGTGGGACAGAACGCCTTCCGTGCCGAGGGAATCGACACCAGCAGACCGCATCCCGCGCGGATCTACGACTACCTGCTGGACGGCAAGGACAACTACGAGGTGGACCAGCTGGCCGGCGACCAACTGGCCGCCGCCGCCCCCGAGGTGCGGATCGGCGTACGGGCCAACCGCGCCTTCCTCCAGCGCGCCGTACGGTACGTGGTCGGCAGCGGCGTCCGGCAGATACTCGACGTCGGCACGGGACTGCCCACCTCGCCGAACGTGCACGAGACCGCCCAGGAAGTGGCACCGGACGTCCGTATCGCGTACGTCGACAACGACCCGATCGTGAACGCGCACGCCAACGCGCTGCTCAACCGCTCCGGCGAGACGAGCATCGTGCTCGCCGATCTGCGCGACCCGCGGTCGATCGTGGACCACCCCGACGTCCGCCGGGTGATCGACTTCGATGAGCCGGTCGCACTGCTCCTCGTCGCGATTCTCCACTTCATCACCGACGCGGAGAAGCCCGAGCAGGTTGTGGGGACCCTTCGCGACGCGCTGCCGGCCGGCAGCTTCCTGGTGCTCTCGCACGCCACGGGTGATTTCGCCGACCGCAGCGAGGCCCAGGCCGTCTACGCGAAGGCCACGGCCACCCTGAACCTGCGTTCCCGCGCCAGGGTCGAGCGGTTCTTCGACGGCTTCGAGCTGATCGAGCCCGGACTGGCCCAGGTCCCGTTCTGGCGCCCGGACGCCCCGCCGCCGGCGGGATCCGAAACGATCGGCTTCTTCGGTGGTGTGGCGCGCAAGACCGGGTGATCGACACCATGAGGTGCAACCTGTGGGTTGCGCATGGCGGATGCCATGTGCAACTCTGGAGTTGCACCTGATGGCGTATGTCGACGAAGGAGTTCCCTCATGAGCGAGAACCGAATCGAACGCGAGATCACGATCGAAGCGTCCCAGGAGCGGGTCTGGTCGCTGGTGTCCGAGCCGGGATTCTGGGTCACGGACGAGGCGAATCTGACCGGCGCCACGGCGAAGGAGGGTGAGGTGAACGTGGCCAGGAGCGCCGAGTGGGGGGACTACCCGGTCCGGGTCGAGAAGGTCGAGCCGCCGACGTACCTGGCGTACCGCTGGGCCAGCGCCTTCCCCGGGCAGGAGCCGCACGCGGACAACAGCACGCTCGTGGAGTTCACGCTCATCCCGGAGGGCGACAAGACGCGTCTGCGCGTCGTCGAGAGCGGATTCGAGGCGCTGGCAGGGTCCGAGGAGCTGCGCAGCCGGGCCGTGAAGGACAACACCGGCGGCTGGCCGCAGGTGCTCGACGCGCTCAAGAAGCGCGTCGAACAGCCGTCCGCGTGATGGACGAAGCTCGCGGCCTGGACGCGGTGGTCGACGGTGTCTTCGTCGCCCTGGCGGACCCCACGCGACGCAAGCTGCTCGACCTGCTCGCGGCCCAGGGAGAGGTCACCGCGACGACCCTTGCCGACGGCCTGCCCGTGTCGCGCCAGGCGGTGGTCAAGCACCTCACCGTCCTCGATGCCGCCGGGCTGGTCTCCGGCCGCCGGGCGGGCCGCGAGGTGCGGTACGCGGTACGGCCCGCGGCGCTGGACGCGACGGCGCGGTGGATGGCGACGCTGGCCGCCGACTGGGACCGCCGACTGGCGAACGTCAAGCGCATCGCGGAGGCGACGGAGCGGGACACGCCCTAGGCCTGTCCGACCGTGTGGGAGAGGGGGAGTGGGGCCGTACGGGGGTCGGTCCTACTCCGCGTCCGGTGGGGACTCGCGGCACGCGGCGAGGTCCGCGTACAGGCCGGATCGGGAGACCCCGAGCCGTTCGGCGACGCGTGGCACCGCGTTGCGCATCGTGAACACGCCCCGCCGGTCGAGGGCCCGGATCAGGACGAGTCGTTCGGCGCGGGTGAGGGCGTCGAACGGCTTGCCCCTGGCCAGCTGTTCGGTGCGTACGACCGCGTCGACGACCTCTTCGAAGTCGTTCGTGAACGTGGTGGCCGGAAGTTCGACCGGCGTGGTGCCCGCGAGCGCGGACAGTACGTCGGCCGCGTCGCGCAGAGCCGTCACGTCGATGTTGACGCACAGGGCGCCGAACATACGGCCGGCCCCGTCCCGCAGCGGCATCGTCGACGACTTGAGGACGCGGCCGTCCGGCCCGCGCGAGAGATAGTTCAGATCGTTCGTGGCCTCGTCGCCCTTGGCGAGCACGGAGAGCCCGATCTCGCTCAGCGCCCCGCCGACGCGGCGTCCGGTCACCTGCCCGGCCACCGCCACCACCGACTGATCGCCCCGCCGGTAGTCGTGCAGGACGACTTCGCACGACGGGCCGAACGTGGCCGCCAGCCCGTCCACGACCGGCATCAGCGCGGCCAGGATCACGTCGCCCGATGTGTCGGACACGCGGCACCTCTTCTCTCTTCCGATCTCTTCCGATTCCCGTCGGGCTCTCGTCGGATTCTCTTCCGGTCTGGACTGAAAGTCTATAGCTTGGACGTATGGTCCAGACGACCGGGCCGATGTCAGGCCGTGCCACGTCACTCCGGCCGGCCCAGGAAGGGAAGCAGCAGATGTCTCAGTCGCCGACCTACGACGACGTACGGGGCGCGGCCACGCGCATCGAGCCGTACGCCCACCGCACCCCCGTACTGCGCTCGCGCCTCATCGACCAACAGCTCGGCGCCGAGGTCGTGTTCAAGTGCGAGAACTTCCAGCGCGTCGGTGCCTTCAAGTTCCGCGGCGCCTTCAACGCCCTGTCGCGTTTCACACCCGAGCAGCGGCGTGCCGGGGTGGTCACCTACTCCTCGGGCAACCACGCCCAGGCGGTCGCGCTCTCCGCCCAACTGCTGGGCATCCCGGCCACGATCGTGATGCCGCACGACGCGCCCGCCGCGAAGGTCGCCGCGACCAAGGGGTACGGGGGACAGGTCGTCGCGTACGACCGCTACACCGAGGACCGGGAGGAGATCGGCGGCGCGCTGGCCGCCGAACGAGGTCTGACGCTGATCCCGCCGTACGACCACCCGCACGTGATCGCGGGCCAGGGCACCGTCGCCAAGGAACTCTTCGAGGAGGTCGGCGACCTCGACGCCCTGTTCGTGCCCCTCGGCGGCGGCGGTCTGCTCTCCGGCTCGGTGCTGTCCGCGAGGGCCCTGTCGCCGGACTGCCGGCTGTACGGCGTCGAACCCGAAGCCGGCGCCAAGGCGGCCCAGTCCGTCCGGCAGGGCTCCGTCGTCCACATCGACACCCCGAAGACCATCGCGGACGGCGCCCAGCCGCAGCACCTCGGCGCCTTCACGTTCGACGTCATCCGCCGCGAGGTCACCGACTTCCACACCGCCACCGACGGCGAACTCGTCGAAGCCATGCGGGCGTTCGCCACCTTTATGAAGATCGTGGTCGAGCCCACCGGATGCCTCGGGTTCGCGGCGGTCCGCGACCTCGCCGCCCAGCTGCGCGGACAGCGGGTCGGAGTCGTCATCAGCGGCGGCAACATCGACCTCGACCGCTACGCGTCACTCCTGGCCACATGACCCGGCACGACCACGGTGAACCCGCGCAACCACGGTGAGGAGGGATCGTTGTCCACTCCGACAGCTCTCACGCGCGGCAGGCGCGACACGTTGAGGAGTTTCAGTGGCGGATCTGACGGATCTGACGGACTCGGTCGAATCGATGGAACAACTCACCACGGTCTGGCGGGCCATGGTGCTCGACCGGGACGCGGACGCGGATGTACGAGACCTTCCAGGCATCGCCGTCCGCTGGGCCGACTGCCGCTTCCCCTTCTGGAACTGCGTCACGCTGACCGACGTCGGCGCCGACACCGAGCTGGTCGGGCAACGGCTGCGCCAGGCCGCGGACATCATGCGCTCGAAGAGGCATCCGGGCTTTCTCTGGGTCTTCGAGGACCTTCTCGACGACGGGGCGCGCGCCGGGCTGGAGACAGCGGCCGGGCAAGCTCTCCTCGAACACGCCTTCCCCGGCACCGGCATGGCCGGAGACCTGCTCCCCATCCCCGAGCCGCACCATCCCGACCTGACGTTCGAGCGCGTGAGCACCGAGGAACAGCTGCGCGCCTACGCCGACCTCAACTCACGCGCCTACGGATTCGAGTTGGCGCACGGCCGGGACGGACTGACCGGCTCCAAGCTGTGGAAGAACGAGGTGCACGCCTACCTGGGCATGCGCGACGGGACTCCGGTGACCTGCGCGGGGACGGTCGAGGCCGACGGCCGTCTGTTCGTGGTGCTCGTCGCCACGGACCCGAAGTGGGAACGCAGGGGCTACGGCGAGGCGGTGACCCGCAAGGCGCTGTACGAGGGGGCCCGGGCCACCGGACTGACCCGGGCCACGCTGCACGCGACCGTCGCCGGGGCGCCCGTCTATCCGCGTATCGGCTTCCGGCCGAACTCACCCCTGCGCTTCTACGGCCTGAAGGGCTGAGCGGCGGGCGACGGTGGCGCGCGACTCCGACACCACTGATCGACCCGATAAACCATTTGTGGAACAAGATCCCCGCATCGAGGTAACTCAGCGGCTTCCGAGCCCGAGTTGGGGACGACGGCGATTAGCGTTCCCATCGATCTGGACGGACCGCCGCGACTCGCGGTCGCGTCCACGATCACCGCCGTCGCAAAGGAGAACGCGCCCCGATGACCGTTGACAGCAGCCCGGAAGCACAGCCGGAGTCACCACCGCAGTCCAGCCTGGGCACTGCGGCTGCCCGGAATCTCGCCACCACCACCAAGTCCGCCCCGCAGATGCAGGAGATCACCTCCCGGTGGCTGCTGCGGACACTGCCCTGGGTCGAGACCAAGGGCGGCGCCTACCGGGTGAACCGCCGGCTGACCTACACCGTCGGCGACGGACGTGTGGAGTTCATCCAGGACGGTGCCGGCGTCCGGGTGATCCCACGCGAGCTCGGCGAACTGGCCCTGCTGAGCGGCTTCGACGACGTCGAGGTGCTCACCGCGATCGCCGACCGCTGCGTCCAGCGCGACTTCCGCGCCGGTGAGACGCTGGTCGAGCGCGGTGCGCCTGCCGAGCAGATCCACCTCATCGCACACGGCCGGATCAACCAGACCTCCGTGGGCAAGTACGGCGACGAGGTGGCCGTCGCCGTACTCGCCGACGGTGACCACTTCGGCGAGAACGCGCTGCTGGACGCCGACGCGAGGTGGGACTACACCGCCACCGCCGAGACCGGCGGCACTCTGCTCACCCTGTCCCGCGCCGACTTCGCCGCCGTGCTGTCCTCCGCGCCGGTTCTCCAGAGCCACATCCGGCAGTTCAGCGCCCTGCCCCAGCAGCGGCAGAACCGGCACGGCGAGGCCGAGATCGCGATGTCGGCAGGCCACACCGGCGAGGCCGCGCTGCCCGGCGCCTTCGTGGACTACGAGCTGAAGCCGCGCGAGTACGAACTGTCCGTCGCGCAGACCGTGCTCCGTATCCACACCAGGGTCGCCGACCTCTACAACGGGCCGATGAACCAGACCGAGGAGCAACTCAGGCTCACCATCGAGGCGTTGCGCGAGCGCCAGGAGTACGAGCTGGTCAACAACCGCGAGTTCGGCCTGCTCCACAACGCCGACTTCAAGCAGCGCATCCAGCCCCACTCCGGCCCGCCCACCCCGGACGACCTGGACGAGCTGCTCTGCCGCCGCCGTGGCACCAAGGTCTTCCTCGCCCACCCGAAGACGATCGCCGCGATCGGGCGCGAGCTGAACAGCCGCGGCCTCTACCCGGACCACGTCGACCTCGGCGGCCAGCAGGTTCCGGCCTGGCGCGGCGTACCGATCCTGCCCTGCGGCAAGATCCCCATCACCAAGGAGAAGACCAGCTCGATCATCGCCATGCGCACCGGCGAGGAGAACCAGGGAGTCATCGGTCTGCGCCAGACCGGACTGCCGGACGAGTACGAACCGGGCCTGTCGGTCCGCTTCATGGGCATCAGCGAGCAGGCGATCATGTCGTACCTCGTGAGCACCTACTACTCCGCGGCCGTCCTGGTGCCCGACGCGCTCGGGGTGCTGGAGAACGTGCAGATCGCCCGCACCCGCTAGGGCTGCCGGTACGCACACTCCTCAACCACCTCACCAAGGAGTCACGGATGCCCGATCCCGGGCCTTCCCCTGTGCAAACGAGCCCCGCTCCGGCACGGATCCTCGGCGGCCCCACCGGTCTGGGCACGGCGAGCCTGCGGCTGTGCCGACAGGCGGAACCACTGGTTGTCATCGAGCCGGTTCCCGTCGCACCGGCACCGGCTCTGGCCGAACCCGTCGCCGTCCCGGAACCCCCGGATCCGGCGGAGCCCGCGGCCCCGGCGGGCAGACCGGTCCCGGGTCTCTACCACCACCCGGTGCAGGAGCCCGACCCGGCGCGGGTGGAGGAGGTCGGCCGCAGGATCAAGACGTGGGCGGTGGACGAGGTCCAGGCGTTCCCGCCCGAGTGGCAGGATCAGTTCGACGGCTTCTCCGTCGGCCGCTACATGGTCGCCTGCCACCCGGACGCCCCCACCGTCGACCACTTGATGATCGCCACCCGGCTGATGGTCGCCGAGAACGCGGTCGACGATTGCTACTGCGAGGACCACGGCGGCTCACCCGTCGGGCTCGGCAGCCGCCTCCTGTTGGCACACACGGCGCTCGACCCGCTGCATACGACGAAGGACTACGCGCCGCAGTGGGAGGAGTCGCTCCAGTCCGACGGACCCCGGCGCGCCTACCGCTCCGCGATGGAGTACTTCGTCCGGCAGTCCACCCCCTCGCAGGCCGACCGGTTCCGGCACGACATGGCCCGTCTCCACCTGGGCTATCTCGCCGAGGCCGCGTGGGCCGAGACGGATCACCTGCCCGAGGTGTGGGAGTACCTGGCCATGCGCCAGTTCAACAACTTCCGCCCCTGCCCCACGATCACCGACACCGTCGGCGGTTACGAACTGCCCGCCGACCTGCACGCCCAGCCCGCCATGCAGCGGGTCATCGCGCTCGCCGGCAACGCGACCACGATCGTGAACGACCTGTACTCATACACCAAGGAACTCGACAGTCCCGGCCGACACCTGAATCTGCCCGTGGTGATCGCCGAACGCGACGGACTCTCCGACCGCGACGGCTATCTGAAGGCGGTCGCGGTCCACAACGACCTGATGCACGACTTCGAAGCCGAAGCCGCCGCACTGGCCGCCGCCTGCCCCGTCCCGAGTGTGCTGCGCTTCCTCCGGGGAGTCGCCGTGTGGGTCGACGGCAACCACTACTGGCACCAGACCAACACCTACCGATACAGCCTGCCCGATTTCTGGTAAGGAGCGCATTTCACTGTGACCAGCACCCAGCTCAGCAACGGCACGTCCGTGTACATCCCCGCCCCGGCGTCGCCGTACCAGGGCGACATCGCCCGCTACTGGGACGGCGAGGCGAGGCCCGTGAATCTGCGTCTCGGTGACGTCGACGGGCTCTACCACCACCACTACGGCGTAGGCGACATCGACCACGCCGCCCTCGGGGACCCGGGCGACAGCGGGTACGAGAAGAGGCTGATCGCCGAACTCCACCGGCTGGAGTCCGCCCAGGCCGAAGTGCTCCTCGGCCAGCTCGGCTCCATCGGGCGTGACGACACGCTCATGGACGCCGGCTGCGGCCGGGGCGGTTCGATGGTCATGGCCCACCAGCGGTTCGGCTGCACGGTCGAAGGCGTCACCCTGTCGGCCAAACAGGCCGAGTTCGCCAACCGTCGCGCCCAGGAACTCGGCATCGAGGACCATGTCCGGGCCCGGGTGTGCAACATGCTCGACACGCCCTTCGAGACGGGCCAGGCCGCCGGCTCGTGGAACAACGAGTCGAGCATGTACGTCGACCTGGACGACCTCTTCGCCGAGCACTCCCGCGTCCTCAAGGTCGGCGGCCGTTACGTGACCATCACCGGCTGCTGGAACCCGCGTTACGGTCAGCCGTCGAAGTGGGTCTCCCAGATCAACGCGCACTTCGAGTGCAACATCCACTCCCGCAGGGAGTATCTGAAGGCCATGGCCGACCACCGTCTCGTACCGCAGACCATCATCGACCTGACCCCCGAGACGCTGCCCTACTGGGAACTGCGCGCCACGTCGTCACTGGTCACCGGTATCGAGGAGGCGTTCATCAACTCGTACAAGGACGGCTCCTTCCAGTACCTCCTGATCGCGGCCGACCGCGTCTGAGCCCGGTCTGAGCCCCATCTCGACAATGTCTGACTGATCGCCGGACGAAGGGTCCGGGCCCGTCACCCGGCGGACCCGGACCCTTCAGCCGGTCGACCCCGCCGCGTAGAACGCCTGGACGGCGAGCCCGATCCACTCAGGGTGCTCCCAGGTGCTCCAGCGCTCCCGCGCGGCCTTGTCGATCGTGGCCGACGCCTCGTCGGCCGAGGCTCCGCCCGTACGCAGGCGCTCGACCTCGTCGTGGATGTACGTGAGGTAGTCGCGTACCTCGCGGATCAGTGAGGTGTCCGCCACCTCGCCGTGTCCGGGAACGACGATCTCGGCTTCCAGCGCGGCGAGTTGGTCGAGCACGGTGATCCAGCGCGGGCCGTCGACGTCGATGTCGTACGGCGGGAAGTACGGCGTGATCGGGAAGATCCGGGTCTCGAACAGGTCGCCGCCGAACAGCACCCGGTCGTCGACGAGCACGGTCTGGTCGGACGCGGTGTGCGCCGGGCCGACGGTGCGCAGCACCGCCGTACGGCCGCCGAGGTCGATCTCGGCCCGGCCCTCGTACACGAGATCCGGGTCGACCAGCTCGACACCCTCGAGTTCCGCCGCGATCGCGGGGCTCATCCCCCGGAACATGTCGATGTACGCGGAGCCCTTGCGGTGCAGTTCCTCGCGCTGGCCACGGTTGTAGACGATGGTGGCGGCGCCCTTGAACGCCTGTGCGCCGAAGCCGTGTTCGGGGTGGAAGTGCGTGACGGTCAGATAGAGCGGCCGGTCACCGGCGAGGCGCCGGGCCTCCTGGAGGACATGGGCGCCGTTACGGGGTCCCATGCCGGTGTCGATGACCAGCGCGGCCGTTTCGCCCACGACGATCCCGATGTTCGGTACGAGGTCAACTCGCCGGTCGGGGATGACGAAGACGCCGTCGGACACCTGGACCGGCTCACCGCCGACGACGGGCGCCGGCGTCTCACTCGTGTCGGGCAGGCCCCGCGGGTCGATGGCGCCGGTGGGCAGCGAAGGGTCCGAGGGGCACATGGCCGCTCCAATCCGATCAGCGTTCAGATGGTCTGCTTCGAAGGTAACATTGATCTGAGCGTTGCTAAGATTGAGGCGAGGATCGAGCCATGGCGAGAAGGAACTACCACCACGGAGAACTGCGTGCCGCGTTGCTCGACGCCGCGGAGGCGCTGGTTCGCGAACGCGGCGCCGACGGCTGGTCGCTGCGCGAGGCGTCGGCCCGCGTCGGGGTCAGTTCGAGCGCGGCGTACCACCATTTCGCCTCACGCGACGCGCTGGTGCGCGCGCTGAGGCGGCGCGTCCTCGGCGAACTGGGCGAACGCCTGAGCCAGGAGGTCGGCCGCGCCGCGGGTCCCGAGGCGGGCGGCGACCTTCAGCGGCGCCTGGTCGCCGTCGGACGGACCTATGTCCAGTGGGCCGTGGACGATCCCTCGGTCGCCCGACTGGCCTTCGGCGCCGGGGCCCCGGCCGGCGACCCGGCATCCGACTCCACCTCCGACGCCGCCACGCCGCCCCACCCGCACGACGTCCTCGACGCCGAACTCGACCTGCTCGTCGAGGTGGGCGGGCTCCCGGCGGCTGCCCGCCCCGGAGCCGACTTCGTCGTCTGGGCGGCCGTCCACGGACTCGCCACGCTGCTGGTGGACGGGCTGGCCCGGCTCGACGACCCCCGGGCCGTCGCGCGCGAGGCGGAGCGCGTCGTACGAGCCGTCCTCACCGGCCTGACGCATGAAGCCGTACCGTCCCAGGGCTGGCCCACCCCGCACTCCGCCCACACGGAGCGCCGCACGGGACGCGGCGCCGGCAAGTAGTGGCCGTTCAGGCCAACTCCCGCTCGGCGAACGCGCGGAAGGTCCCCGCCGGGCGGCCGGTGACGCGCTCGACCGTGTCGGTGGTCCTGTCCTCCGTCCCCTCCGCGATGGAACGGTCCATGCCCGCGAGCATCGCCGCGTACTCCGCGGGCATCAGGGCGGCCAGCCGGTCGCGCATCTGCTCGTACGTCAGCTGCCGGTGGGTGACGCTCCGGCCCATGACCTCCGAGAGGACGTCGGCCACGTCGCCGTAACTCAGCGCCTGCGGCCCGGTGATGACCAGGTCGCTGTTCGGGGCCCGGGTGCCGGTCAGCGCGTGTACGGCGACGGCCGCGATGTCGTCGGCGTCGACGAACCCGACCCGGCCCGCACCGGTGGCCGTCAGGATGGTCCCGTCCGCCCGGATGCTCAGCGCGTGCGGCTGGTCGCCGGTGAAGTTCTGCATGAACCACGAGGGCCGCAGCACCGCCCATTCGTCGAACAGGCCGGGCAGCGCCTGGTGGATCTGCCCCATGGCCGGGCCGCCCGCCTCGATCGCCGACGAACTGAGCAGTACGGCGCGCCGCACGCCCGCCGCACGGGACCGGTCGAGGAAGGGCAGCATGACGCCGGCCGGATCCAGGGAACCGACCGGCGCGACCAGATAGACCCGGTCCGTCCCGTCGAGGGCGTCGCCGAAGGTCGCCGGGTCGTACCAGTCGAAGCGGACGGCTCCAGCGCCGTCCAGGGCGGTGGCGCCCCGGCTCGCGGCCTTCACGCGGTGCCCGCCCGCCGCGAGTTGGGCGACGACACGCCTGCCGGTGGTGCCGGTGGCGCCGATGACCAGGGTGGTGCCGGTCGCGCTCGGTGCCGTGTCTGTGGGCACGAGGAACTCCGTTCAGTACGATACGGACCGAGGGTCCGCTTCTTGTTCGGAACGATACGGACCCCTGGTCCGCTCTGCAAGCAACGGGAGAACCTCATGCCAGTCCCCGAGCCGGTGCCCGAGTCCGCCCCCGACCGCAAGCCGCGCAAGGACGCGACCCGCAACCGGGCCGCCGCCCTCGTGGCGGCCGACCGCCTCTTCGCCCACTGCGAGAGCCCCGAGTCGGTCACGATGGCCGACATCGCCGCAGCCGCCGGCGTCGGCAAGGCGACGCTCTTCCGCGCCTTCGGCGACCGCACCGGCCTGATCCACGCGCTTTACGCGGCACGCCTCGAACCGGTCGCGCGCGCCATCGACGAGGGCCCGCCACCGCTGGGGCCCGGCACCCCGCCGCTCCTGCGCGTACCCGCCCTGCTCGACGCCGTCCTGTGCTTCAAGCTCGACAACCGCCACCTCGCCCTGGCCCTGGAGGGGATCGGCGGCGACAGCCCGTACCAGGCTGAGCACTATCGGCGGTGGCACGGCACCCTTCGGGCCGTACTGGAGCGGATCCCCGGTCTCACGGGCGCCGACTTCACCGCCCACGCGCTGCTCGCCGCCGTCCGCGCCGACCTGGTCGAGCACCTCGCGGGCCGGCAGGGCCTGCCGCGTGAGCGGATGCGGGCCGACCTGACGGCCTTCACGGCCAAGGTCCTGAGTGAGGGTGCGGCTTCGAGCTGACCCTGGCCGAACTTGTTCGTAACGAACATGTTCGTTACGCTTCCTCGTATGACACCTGGTTCCTCCGCCCCCAAGAGCCGCCGCGAGCGTCCGGCGAAGCCCGCGCTCAGCCGGCAGGGCATCGTCGCCGAAGCCGTACAGATCATGCGGGCGGAGGGCCTTCAGCGCGTCACCATGCGCCGCCTCGCGAAGGAACTGGACACCGGACCCGCGTCCCTGTACGTCTACGTCGCCAGTACGGCGGAGCTGCACGCCGCGATCCTGGAGGAGTTCCTCGGCGCGGTCGATCTGCGCCCGGTGACGGCAGGAGGGGACTGGCGCGACCGGATCGCCTCGGTCCTCATTTCCTACACACGCGTCCTGTTCGAGCATCCGACCCTCGCCCACTCCGCGCTCGTCGCCCGCCCCACCGGCGCGAACTACCTGGCGCTGGTCGAGGCGCTTCTCACCCTGCTGGACGAGGGCGGGGTGCCTGGGAGTCAGGCCGCGTGGGGCGTGGACGTGCTGCTCCAGGTCGCCACCGCCACCGCCGCCGAACAGTCCACCCGCGGCGAGGACACCAACGCGGAGGACGAGCACAACGCGCTCGCCCGGACCTTGCACGAGGTGTCGGCCGACACCCACCCCCGTATCGCCGCGCTCGCCGACGACCTGGTGTCCGGCACGCCGGCGCAACGCCTGCGCTGGATGTTCGACATGGTCGTCAACGGCGCGCTGGCCACGCCTCGTACGCACACCTCTGAAGAAGGAGCAGCCCCATGACCACCACCACCCACCACCCCATCGCCATCATCGGCGGCGGCCTCGGCGGTCTGACCCTCGCCCGTGTCCTGCACGTCCACGGCGTCGGCGCCACGGTCTTCGACCTGGAGGCGTCCGCGAACGCGCGGACACAGGGCGGCATGCTCGACATCCATGAGGAGAGCGGCCAGATCGCACTGCGCGAGGCCCGCTTGTACGAGGAGTTCCTGGCCGAGGTGCACCCCGGCGGCCAGGCGATGCGCGTGCTCGACAAGCACGCGCGCCTCCTGCGCGAGGACAGGGACGACGGTACGGGAGGGCGCCCCGAGATCGACCGGGGCACCCTGCGCGACCTGCTGGTCTCCTCCCTCCCGGAGGGCACCATCCGCTGGAACGCCAAAGCCGTCTCGTGCCGCGCGCTGGATGACGGCAGGCACGAGGTCACCCTGGCCGGCGGCGAGGTGTTCACCACGGACCTCCTCGTCGGCGCCGACGGCGCCTGGTCCCGCGTACGGCCCCTGGTGTCGGCGTCGACCCCCGCCTACACCGGGATCTCCTTCGTCGAACTCGACCTGTTCGACGCGGAGAAGCGCCACCCCGGGAGCGCGGAGCTGATCGGCGGCGGCATGTGCTTCGCGCTCGGCGACGAGAAGGGTTTCCTCGCCCACCGTGAGACGGACGGGAGCCTGCACATCTATGTGGCGCTGCGCGCGGACGAGACCTGGCTGGGAAGTCTGGACTTCACCAACCGGGGCACCGGGGGTGCGAAGGCGGAGCTGCTGCGGCACTTCGACGGCTGGGCCCCCGCCCTGCGCGATCTGATCGCCGAAGCCGACGGCCCGCTCGTGCCCCGCCATATCCACGCCCTGCCGATCGGCCACCGCTGGTCCCGGATCCCGGGTACGACACTCCTCGGCGACGCCGCCCACCTGATGTCCCCCTTCGCCGGAGAAGGGGCCAACCTCGCACTGATCGACGGCGCGGACCTCGGCCGCTGCCTGGTCGAGCACCCCGGGGACCCGGAGGCGGCGCTCACGGCGTACGAGGCGATCCTCTTCCCGCGCTCCGAAGTGGCGGCCCAGGAGTCCGCCGAGGGCCTGGAGGCCATCTTCGACGCGAGCGCGCCCAAGCCGCTTCTCGACATGTTCGCCCAGTTCGACGACGCGAGCTGACGGGCGACGCGTCTGTCCGGTCCCGTCAGGGCCGGTCGCGGCCCAGGAGTTGCTCCATCGCGGCGGCCCCTTCGCCGAAGGCGTCGCGCCGGCGGTGGGGGCCGCATCCCCGGACCAGCCGGGCGTAGTCGGCCGCCGCCGCGTCGATGCGGTCGCGCAGGACCGCCCCGTCCGACTGGGAGCCGAAGTCGTCGGTCGCGGCGTACACACCCCGCGACGACACGATGGCGTGCAGGTACGAGAACATCGGCCGCAGCGCGTGTTCGAGGACGAGCGAGTGCCGTTCGGTGCCGCCCGTCGCCCCCATGAGCACGGGCATGTCCGACAGCGTCTCCTCCGGGAGCACGTCGAAGAAGGACTTGAACAGACCGCTGAACGAGGCGTTGAACGCGGGGGTGACCGCGATGACCCCGTCGGCGTCCGCGACCGTGCCGAACGCCTCCTCCAGCGGCTCGGCCGGAAAGCCGCTGAACATCGCGTCGATGATCGCGTGCCCCAGGGGACGCAGTTCGACGAACGACGATTCCACCGTGCTGCCGGCGGCGGTGAGTTGGGTACGTACGGCCGCCTCCATGCGGTTGGCGAGCATGCGCGTCGATGACGGTTCGCGCAGTCCACCGGTGATGATCGTGATTTTGGTCGTCACGTCATCCGACCTCCAACTCCTGTCATGGGTACCTGCGTCACGGCTCAGCCCGACTCGTTCTTCGCATCCCTCTTGTCCCTCTCGTCGCGCTCGCGCAGCAGCGACCGGTGCGTGGGGGCCGCCGGTGCCTCCGGCGACCTGCCGACGGCGAATTCCTTGCGGAGCACCGGCACCACCTCTTCCCCGAGGAGGTCCAACTGCTCAAGCACCGTCTTGAGCGGCAGCCCCGCGTGGTCGAGGAGGAACAACTGGCGCTGGTAGTCGCCCGCGTACTCCCGGAAGCCCAGCGTCTTGTCGATCACCTGCTGCGGGGAGCCGACGGTCAAGGGCGTCTGCGAGGTGAACTCCTCCAGGGACGGCCCGTGCCCGTACACGGGCGCGTTGTCGAAGTACGGCCGGAACTCCCGTACCGCGTCCTGGCTGTTGGGGCGCATGAACACCTGCCCACCCAGGCCCACGACGGCGGACTCCGGTGTGCCGTGCCCGTAGTGCGCGAAGCGCTTCCGGTACATCTCCACCATCTTCCGCGTGTGTGACGCGGGCCAGAAGATGTGGTTGGCGAAGAAGCCGTCTCCGTAATAGGCGGCCAGTTCCGCGACCTCGGGAGTGCGGATGGAGCCGTGCCACACGAAGGGCGGGATGCCGTCCAGCGGGCGGGGAGCGAGTGTGAAGCCCTGGAGGGGCGAGCGCAGCTTCCCCTCCCAGTCGACCACCTCCTCGCGCCACAGCCTGCGGAGCAGGTCGTAGTGCTCGACGGTCAGGGGGATGGCCTGGCGGATGTCCTGGCCGAACCACGGATAGACCGGTCCGGTGTTCCCGCGTCCCAGCATGACGTCTGTCCGCCCGCCGGACAGGTGCTGGAGGACGCTGAAGTCCTCGGCGATCTTGACGGGGTCGTTCGTGGTGATCAGCGTGGTCGATGTCGACAGGACGATCCGCTCTGTCTGAGCGGCGATGAAGCCGAGCAGGGTGGTGGGGGAGGAGGGCACGAAGGGTGGGTTGTGGTGCTCGCCGGTGGCGAAGACATCGAGGCCGACCTCCTCCGCCTTACGGGCCACGGTCACGGTGGCCCGGATGCGCTCCGCTTCCGTAGGAGCGCTGCCTGTCGTCGGGTCCGGGGTCACGTCACCCACGGTGAATATGCCGAACTGCATCCCGGTCATGTCACTGACACCTCCCTGCCTCGCGCGGGGCTCCGCCACAGGGCTTGGACTCACGGGCTGGGCTCAACTGGCTGAACTCACAAAACACCCCATTTCTACCCTTCGGTGCCCGCGTTGAATCCGGCCGGGCCCACCGGGGACCGGCAGGCGCCCGGAGCCCTGCCGGTCGCCTGTCCGCTGCGGCATGATGACCATTCGCGGCGCAGGACGACACGGGGGTCGGACATGGACTGGCACGTTGTGCTGCTGTTGTGGTGCGCGGGGTGCGGCGTACTGGCGCTGATCGGATACGGGCGCTCGCTCGCCGGAGTCACCCGGGCACAGCGGGCGGTGCGGGTGCCGGGCCGGATAGCCGAGGTGCGGGTCCCCGAGCACGGTGGCCCGGACATACCCGGGATACCCATGGCGGTCGCCTTCCCGGACCCCGGCACCGGGCAGGAGCACGTCCTGCCGCACATGAGCGAGTCCGGATTCGAGCTGCGCGCGGTGTGGGTGGGCCGCGAGATCGCCGTGGTCCACCCGCCCGGCCGTCCCGAGCGTTTCGAGATCGCCTACGACCTCGAGAGCGGTCAACACGGTCTGGCCTGGCCGCACTTCATGGTCTTCCTGCTCTACTGCGGTCTGGTCGCCGACACCGCGGTCCTCCAGGGCTACCCGTGGGCGCTGCTCGGCGCGGGCGTACCGTTGGCCGTCGTCATGTCGTTCGTCCTGCGCGACGAGATCCGCCTGACGCCCCGCGACGCGGCCCGGCCGATCGTCACGGTGCCGGGCCGTGTCGCGGCGATCCTCACATCCGTCCACGACGACGGCGAGTCCGTCTGGACCAGCCGCGCCGCGTTCGTCACCTTCCACACCGGCGAGGGAACGCCCGCCGTCGGCCGTCTCCGCGCCGACCCGAAGGATCCGAACACCAGGTACGGCGCGGACGTCACCGTCCACTACCGGGCCGGCAACCTCGATGCCTTCACGCTGGATCCCGCCGACGGCCGCGGTTCCGGCGTCCGGGACATCGCCTTCGTCGCCCTGTGTGTGCTGCTCGGCGTGGCCGGGGCTGTCGCGGGCGCGCTCCTGCTGTGAGACCCGGCAGGCGTGGTGTCCGGCGAGGGAGTCCCGCCCGCGTACGCCCTTCGCCTCGTCATGGCCTCGCGCCGCCGGTCAGCTGGTCGCCGGGGATGCCCGCCTTCTCGGGGCGGTAGTAGTCCCTGATTCCCTCCGCCCAGATCGCCTCCGGGATCCGGTCGCTGTCGTCGGGGTCGAAGGCGTCGAACAGGGCGTCGATACGCGACCGTTCGAAGCCGATGGCGATCATCAGGGTCATGAACAGGGGCCTCGTGACCAGGCCGTCGCCCGCCGGGGCGCCGAGCGCGGCGAGCGTGACGGCGAACTCGTCGATCGTGGCCTCGAACCGCTCCGGGGACAGCACGCAGGCGGTGAACTCTTCTCGGCTGACCTGCCCGTTCCCATGGGTGTCCAACTCGGTGACCAGGGTCTGCCAGTAGCGGCGACAGGAGTGGAGCAGCGCGCTCTTCGCCGCGTCGTCGGACTCGGGCGCCACCGCGGACACCCGTCTCGCCAGCAGCTCGAAGTCCTCCGCCTCCAGGGTGCCGTTCCCGTCGGCGTCGAGCAGGGAGAAGACGAGTTCGACCCGGTCGGTCGCCTCAACGGTACGCATGGCGCTCACCTTTCTCTCCGTCTTCCGGCCGGAGCCCGTGCCCCGGCGGCTGTTTCACTATCCGGCGGGCACGGGGGCCGTGGTACGGAGATCCGGTGTGCTGCACACGAACGGGGGCATTTCGCCGGGCGGCGCATGAAACGGCGCGGTCTGGAAAGCGAAAGCCGGACCGGGGCGGTCCCGCCCGGGTCCGGCCCTGGTCCCGCTGTGTTCGCCGCTAATTGCCGCGCCGTAGCTCGGCCGAGAGGTGGTGCTGGAGCGGCCGGCCCACCGCCGCCAGCTCGTGGACGAACGTGAGCGCGCCGTCGTCGCTCAGCGTGTAGAGGCGGCGCGTGGCGTCGACCTCCTTCGCCGTGGGAGTGCGGGCCACCTCGGTGGTGGCGAGGTCGATCGAGTTGTCGGCGGCCCGGCCCACCGCGATCTCCGCGATCCCTGTGGGCTGCGTGATCAGGGCCTCCACCCGGCCCTCGGGCTGAAGCCGCCACCAGCCGCTCTCCCGCGCCGACGGGCGCAGCGGCGCGTCGTCGGCGTCGAGCAGCCAGGCCCGGGTCTCGTACCGCAGGAAGGGCCGGCCGTCATGGCTGAAGGTGATCTCCTGCGCGTAGGTGAAGTCCCCGTCGAGCGTGGGATATCCGCCCCGCCCCCGGCCGTGCCACGTGCCCAGGAGGCCGAGCACGGGCGTGAGCAGGGGGTGCGGTGCGGGTGCCTCGTCCGGTCGGTGGGCATCGGGGAACGGACGCTCTGGTACGAGATCGAACACGGTTCGCGCTCCTGGGATCGAGGCCGGTGCAGGCTGGCAGCCTAGGGCCTGTCGTTTGGATCTTGCCGGGCTCTCGTGCCCTGGCACCGCGCCTCGCCGCGTTGTCGTCGGTCGGCATGGCTCCGCCATGCCTCCCTCCTCCGCCTTGCGATCCACGGCACCAGACCCCGCTCACTTATCCGGCCTGATCCAAACGACAGGCCCTAGAGCGCCCGGCGCCCGCCACCCGGCAGCGGGCCCCCCGCCCCTGAGCGGCCCATACATTCTATTTACGCCGTTTTGCCGAGATGTGGAGGAAAATGGCAGGAGTAGAGAGCTGACGGAGGCGAGTGATGACACGAACCCGCTACACCAAGGACCGCGGACTGACCACCCGCATGGTGACGACCATGTTCCTGATCGGCCTGCTGTACGTGGTCCTGGTCGGTGTGCTGCTGGCCGTACTGGGCAAGTTCTGGCCGGTGATCCTGATCTTCGTCGGGGTGCTCTTCATCGCGCAGTTCTGGTTCAGCGACAAGATCGCTGCCTTCGGAATGGGCGCGCACGAGGTCACCCCGGAGCAGGCACCCGAGCTGCACGGCGCCGTGGACCGTATCTGCGCGCTGGCCGACATGCAGAAACCCAAGGTGGCGATCGCGGACAGCGACATACCGAACGCCTTCGCCACAGGTCGCAGCGAACGCACCGCACTGATCTGCGCCACCACCGGACTGCTGCGCAGACTGGAACCGGAAGAGCTGGAGGGCGTCCTCGCCCACGAGATGTCGCACGTCGCGCACCGTGACGTCGCGGTGATGACCATCGCGTCGTTCCTGGGCGTGCTCGCGGGCCTGCTGACCCGCTTCGCGCTCTACAGCGGACTGTCGAGGAGCGCCAACAACTCCCCCCTCGGAATCGCGATCCTGGTGATTCCGCTGGTCAGCGCCGTGGTGTACGCGGTCGGCTTCCTGCTCACGCGGCTGCTCTCGCGCTACCGCGAGCTGTCCGCCGACCGTACGGCGGCCCTGCTCACCGGCAAGCCGTCGGCACTCGCGTCGGCACTGACCAAGGTGGACAGCCAGATGGCACGGATCCCGACGAGGGACCTGCGGAAGGCGGAGCCGTACAACGCCTTCTTCTTCGTACCGGCCTTCTCCTCCGGCGAGAGCCTGGGGCGGCTGCTCTCCTCCCACCCGACCCTGGAGCAGCGGCTGGACCAGCTGGGCCGGCTGTCCGCCGAGCTGGCCCGCCCGTAAGAGCCCCGTACATGCCCGCCCGTCCGTGCACCCGTCACTGTGAGGAGCTGGTCCCGTGGGCCTTCTCGACACCATCCTGGGCCGGAGCAAACCGGTCCGACCCGATCTCGACCAGCTCTTCGCCCTCCCGTCCGCCGCACTCACCCTCCAGGCCGGGGCCGGTTACACACCCACCGGCCTCGGCTCGGTGTGTTTCGCGGGCGTCGAGGGCGGCGGCTTCGCCCGGATCAGACGGGACGTACAGGAGCTGCTCGACGCCGACACCGGCGAGGACAGCCACCCCGTGGAGTTCAGCCAGGACAGTTACGGTTACACCTGGCTGCTCGCCCGCCAGGCGCCCGGCGACACGGCCACGCTGGTCAACGATCTGCACGCGGTCAACACCCTGCTCCAGGACGGCGGCTTCGGCCCGCAGCTCCTCTGCTCACTGATCAGTTTCCGGGACGAGCAGGACCGCTCGCTCGCCCTGGTCTACCTCTACAAGCGCGGCAGCTTCTACCCCTTCGCACCGCTGCCCGGCGCCGCCGAGAAGCGGGACAATCCCCGGGAGCTACAGGTCAGAGCGATCATCGGCGACGACCTGCGGATCGAGTCGGACCTCGCCCGCTGGTTTCCCGTATGGGGCGCCCCCGGTCTCTGACCCGGTCTTACCCGTTGCCGTCGCCGTGGGCCTCGCCGCCTTCGGGGTGCCGGGTTCCGGCAGGGTGCGGAACAGCAGCCAGCTCAGCAGCGGCATCAGGATCAGCGGGGCCAGGGCCGTACGCAGGGACGTCGCGTCGGCGACGGCGCCGACGACGGGGCTGGCCAGGCCGCCGATGCTGACGGTCAGCCCCAGGGTGATCCCGCCGGCGGTGCCGACCCGCGTCGGCAGATAGTCCTGGCCGAGGGTGACCTGGAGGGAGAAGGGGATGTACAGACCGGCGGAGGTCAGCGCCAGGCACACGAAGATCGCCGGGCCGGGTACGAACACGATGCCCGCGACGGCGGGGACCGAGACGAGGTACGACCAGCGGGCGACCGTGACCCGGTCCCAGCGGTCCGCCAGCGCACCTCCCACCACGGAACCCACCGCGCCGCCGATGTAGAGCACGAACAGCGCGGCGGTCCCCGCCGCCTCGCTGCCCCCCGGCCGCTGCTGGACGTAGAGCGCGATGAACGTGCTCAGCCCGACGAAGACGATCGACCGGCAGATCACGGCCAGCGACAGCCTGACGAACGCGGCCTTGTCGTCGGTGGCAGTCGCGACCGCCCTGCCGGAACCGGCGCCCGCCGTCTTCCGCAGCGCCCGCAGAACAGGCAGGCACAGCACACTGCCCGCGAGGGCGGGCACCACGAGCAGCGGCGACAGACGCAGACCGCCGGTGGCGACGACGGCGGTGACCAGGAGCGGCGCCGTGGCGAAGCCCAGGGTGCCGCCGAGCGAGTACCAGCCCATCGCGCTGTGACTGCCCTCGCTCGCGATCCGCGCGACGCGGGCCGACTCGGGATGGTAAGCGGCGACCCCGATCCCGGACACCGCCACGAACGCCAGCGTCAGCGCGTACGAACCACTGAGACCGCTCAGCGCGATTCCCGCCCCGCCGACGATCGTGCCCGCCGGCATCAGCCAGGGCATCGGCCACCGATCGGTGAGCACGCCGAACACCGGTTGCACCACCGAGGACAGCACCGAGGCGGCGAGCACGATGCCGGAGACGGCGGCGTAGCTGTAGGCGCGTTCGGCGACGAAGAACGGCACCAGCGACGCGACAGCGCCCTGGTAGACGTCCACGCAGGCATGGCCGACCGCGAGCAGGGTGATCGATCTGTTCCTTGGCACATCGCCATCGTCATCGCCGGGCCGTCTGTCGCGCTTCCGATAAACTGCCAGAAGATGAAGGAAATCCGCCACGAGCCCGTGGCGCCGACCCGCACCCAGTGGCTCGCGCCCGGAGCCGCCATCGACCCCCACCGTCACGACGACCACCAGATCGTCTACGCGGGGCGCGGCGTGCTGGCCGTGACGACGAGTACGGGCCTGTGGATCGCACCCGCGACGCGCGCCATCTGGGTACCGGCGGGCACCGTGCACGCCCATCAGGCCCACGGCGAACTCGCGCTGCACCTGGTCGGCCTGCCCGCGAGTGAGAACCCGCTCAACCTGGCCGAGCCCGCGTCGCTCACCGTCGGGCCTCTCCTCCGTGAACTGATCCTCGCCCACACGCACGCCCACACGCACGCCCACACGCACGCCCACACGCACGCCCCGCCCGACGACAGCCCCGAACGCGCCCGGCTGCGGGCCGTGTTGCTCGACCAGTTGCGTGTCTCGCCGCAGCAGCCGGTGCACCTGCCCACCCCGAGCAGCCCTCAGCTGAAGGCGGTGTGCGAGATCCTGCGCACGAACCCCGCCGACAACCGCACCCTCTCCGCCCTGGGCAGAGAGGTCGGCGCCAGCGACCGCACGCTGTCCCGCCTCTTCAAGGCCGACCTCGGTATGACCTTCCCGCAGTGGCGCACCCAACTGCGCCTGTACCGGGCCCTGGTGCTGCTCGCCGAGGACTCCCCGGTGACCACCGTCGCGCATCGCTGCGGCTGGTCGTCCGCCAGCGCGTTCATCGATGTGTTCCGCCGGAGCTTCGGACACACCCCCGGCGCACACCAGCCCCGTTCCCAGTCCGTGAGCGCCTGCCCGAAAGGGTGAACCGGCGCCCGAACGCGGCGTGTTCGGGCGCCGGACCCAGCACTGTGCGAAAGCGGCCGACAGGCGCGGGGAAGGGGGCGGGAGTGGTACGTGACAAGGGGCGGCGGCCGGTCTCGGTGCGGGACAGGGCGGGTTATCGGTTCGACCGTACGCTGGCCCGCAGCACCGGCACCCTGATGGGCTGGCTGGTGATCACCTGCCTGGCCGTCGTCGTCCCCGTGAGCGCGCTGCTGGTGTGGACGGACCCCGGCTCGCCGCGCTCGGTGTCGGGCCGGTTGACGGCGGCGTGGCGTACGAGCGCCGAGACGCTGCGCCTGGGAGCGATGACCGGCACACCGCTGCGCATGGTGCTGTCGGCCCTCCTCGGCCTCGTCGCCCTGCTGTGCGTCTCGACCCTCGTCGGGGTGATCACCAACAGCCTGGCCGAGCGGATGGCCGAGCTGAGCCGTGGGCGGTCGACGGTCCTGGAGCAGGGCCATGTCGTCGTACTCGGCTGGTCGGACCAAGTGACCACGGTGGTGGGGGAGTTGATCGCCGCCGGCGCCCCAAGGAGCACGCGGGCCGTCGTCCTGCTCGCCGACCGGGACAAGACCGAGATGGAACGGACCCTGGCCGCCCACGTCGGCCCGGCCGCACGGGCCCGCCTCATCTGCCGCAGCGGTCCGGCGAGCGACCCCGCCGTCCTCGCGCTGGTCAGCCCGCGAACGGCGAGCACCGTGCTGGTTCTGCCGTCGGGGGGACCGGGGGCCGACGCCGAGGTCCTGCGGATCCTGCTCGCCCTGCGGGCGGTCGTCGGCGAGGGACCGGACGGGCCGCCGGTGCTGGCGGCGGTCCGGGACGACCACTACCGCGCACCCGCCCGGCTGGCCGCGGGCCCGCGCGGCACGGTCCTGGAGACCGACACGGTCACGGCCCGGCTCGTCGCGCAGTGCGTCGGCCGCCCCGGCCTCTCCCTCGTCCTGCGTGACCTGCTCGACTTCGCCGGCGACGAGTTCCACCTCACCGACGCGACCGCCTTCCACGGAGGCCCCTTCGGCGCCGCGCTCCTCGGGCACGCCGACTCCTGCGTCGTCGGGCTGCTCACCCCACAGGGACGTACGCTGCTCAATCCGCCCGCCGGCACCGTCGTCGCACCGGGGAGCCGGCTGATCGTCGTCGCCCGCGACGACGGCACGCCCCGGCCGGCGGACTGCCGCCACCTCGTCGACCCGTCCGCGATCACCACGGACCGACCGGCACCGGAGGAGCCCGCGCGCCTGCTGATGCTCGGCTGGAACAGACGGGCGCCGCTGGTGGTGGATCAGTTACGGCACACGGCCCGGCCGGGTTCCGCCCTGGACGTGATGACGGACCGGTCCGTCCCCGGCCCACGCGAGCCGGAACGGGAGCCGGACGCGGCTCACGGGACCAGACTGGCCGTACGGTTCCGGTCCGCCGCCCTGTCGCGACCCGAGACCCTCCTCGGGCTCGACCTCACCCCGTACGACGGGCTGGTCGTCCTCGGCCCCGATCCGGGCGACGGCCCGGACCGCCCCGACGACTGGACGCTGGTCACCCTGCTGGCCCTGCGGCTGCTGGAACAGCGCGCAGGAGGACGGGAGTTGCGCGTGGTCAGCGAACTCACCGACGACCGCAACCGCCCCCTGGCACCCGTCAACCCCGGCTCCGACGTCATCGTCAGCGGTGAGCTGACCGGACTGCTCATGGCGCAGATCGCGCAGAACCGCCATCTGGCCGCCGTGTTCGACGAGTTGTTCTCGGCCGACGGCAGCATGATCTGCCTGCGCCCCGCGGGCACCTACGTCCGGCCGGGCGTCACGACCACGTTCGCGACCGTCGTGGCCGCCGCACGCGACCGGGGCGAGTGCGCCATCGGCTACCGTCGCCACGACCGGCGTACGACGCCGCCCGGCCACGGGGTGCGCCTCAACCCCCACAAGAGCGAGAGACGCGAATGGAGCACCGAGGACCAGGTGGTGGTCGTCACGACCGAAGCAGCCGAACCGGCCGACGTGACCGATCCGGCCCACCCGGCCGGTGCCTCAACGCAGGACGCGGAAGAACACCGACCGTGACACCGCACACCAACTACCCCTGCCCTCGCGTCAGTTCTGCGCCGGAGGGACGCCCTGTTCCCGTGCCCGGAGCGCCAGAGCGATCAGTGCCGCGTCCTCGGGACGGCGTACATCGCGCCCCGTGAGTTCATGGAAGCGGTTGAAACGCTGCTGCACCGTGTTGCGGTGGCAGTACAGCGCCGCCGCGGTGTCCACAATGGAACCGCTGCCGGCCAGATGCACACGCACCGTCTCCAGTAGCCGGGCGGTCTCGACCTCACCCGTGCCGACCGTACTCAGCCCGCCCAGCACATCGTCGGCGAGTTCGCCGCTCATCTCGTCGAGCCGGTGCACCAGGACGTCCAGCCAGCTGTCCTCCAGCCTGCGCGGTCCCGACTCACCGACGGGGAGCACCCTCGCGGTGGCGGTCGCGAGCTGAACCGCGCGCGGGACCGACGCCAGCCCTTCCACCACTGGCGACACCCCGCACGGCACCTCGTGCAGCTGCGCCAGCACACTCTGGGGCGTGACCCGGGGCGCCAGTTGGACGGTGAGCACCTCGTCCGAGGCCACCGGCTGCTGCTGGAGGATCACCCCCGCGGCGCGCAGCGTCGAGGTCGCCCGCAGCAGTCTGGCACCGTCCCGTGCGGCTGCGGCCGCACACAGGAAACGTCCCGAACCGTCGAAGCCCAGAGCCAGCGCCGCGTCCCGTACGACCGTCGGATTGCGCCCGGCGTTGTCCAGCAGCCGCGCGAACCACATCCGTCGCTCGTCCTCCGCCCGGCGCCCCATCTCCAGGACCGTGCGCTGATAGGCCCGCATGATGCCGGTCACGTGCCCCTCCACCGCCTCCCACACGTGGTAGGCGGACGCCGCGAGCTGGGCCATGTCCTCGGCCCGCGCACGGCTGACCATCGCCGCCCACACCACCCGGAAGTCCAGCCTGGCCGCGTCCAGCAAGGCCTCCAGCGGTACCCCCTGCCGGGCCCGCCGCTCACCGACCCGTTCGGACACCGACGCCACATCCTCCGGGACCCGGAGCTGGGCGACGTTGCGCAGAAGCAGCTCGAAGGCGTGCCGTGCGGCCTCCTTGAACTCCGGGTCCGGGACCCGGTCCACGTAGGAGCTGCGCACCGGCCGGACGACGTCGATCCACTCCTCGGTCAGGATCTCGATGTCGTCCAGGCAGGCTTTCGCCAGTTGGACGACCATGGGCGTCGGTCCCGGCATCGCGGGGAGCTGATCGTGCATGTGCACAATCTTGGCTCCCTCACCGGTGATGTTTCAACGTTGGCGGTTTGGGCCGTGCACGAAATGCTGAGGACGTACGGAAACCGTACTGTGCCATGTCCCGAAGGAGGCCCGGACAGTGCATCTGACTTGTCTCCCCGGAGCACGGCCGACTACCCGCGCGAGGAGCATCAGCATGTCCGACCTGACTCTGCACAACATCATCGACGGCGAGAGGGTCGAGGTCGCGGCGCGCATGGAGCTGACCGATCCGGCCACGGGCGAGGTCTACGGCAGCGCGCCGCGGTCGTCCGCGACAGACGTCGACGCCGCCGTGTCGGCGGCCCGTCGCGCCTTCGTCTCGTGGCGTCGCTGGACGCCGGCCCAGCGCCAGACGGCCCTCCTGAGTCTCGCCGACCTCGTCGCCGAGCACGCCGACCACCTGCTGGCGGCAGAGGTGCGGAGCACCGGCAAGCCGTCGGAGGCCACACGCGTCGTGGAGATCGACCGCTGTGTCGACCAACTGCGCTTCTTCGCCGGTGCCGCGCGGGTACTGGACGGTCTGGCGGGTGGCGAGTACGCCGAGGGGCACACCTCGTACGTCCGGCGCGAGCCGGTCGGTGTCATCGGCCAGGTGACGCCGTGGAACTACCCGCTGATGATGGCGGTGTGGAAGCTCGGCCCCGCCCTCGCGGCCGGCAACACGGTCGTCCTGAAGCCGTCCGACACCACTCCGTGGTCCACCGTGCTGCTCGGTGAGCTGGCCGCCCGGGTCTTCCCGCCCGGCGTCGTCAACATCGTCTGCGGCGACCGGGACACCGGCCGTGCCCTGGTCGCCCACCCGGACGTGGACATGGTGTCGATCACCGGCAGCACCCGGGCCGGCTCCCAGGTGATGAGCGCCGCCGCGGCCGACCTGAAGAACGTCCATCTGGAACTCGGCGGGAAGGCCCCCGCCGTCGTCTTCGCGGACGCCGATCCGGTACGTACCGCCCGCGCCCTGGCCGATGCCGCGTTCTTCAACGCGGGCCAGGACTGTACGGCCGTCACCCGCGTACTTGTGCAGCGCGAGGCTCATGACGCCCTGCTCGCCGCGCTCGTCGCCGCGGCGCGCGATACCCCGACCGGTGCCCCGTCGGAAGACGCCTTCTACGGCCCCCTCAACAGCGCCGACCAGGCGGAACGGGTCGCGGCGGTCGTCGAAGGACTCCCGGCGCACGCGGTCGTGGAGACGGGCGGAGCCCGCCTGGATCGGCCCGGCTACTTCTTCGCACCCACGGTCGTCTCCGGCGTACGGCAGGACGACGACGTGGTCCAGCACGAGACCTTCGGCCCGGTCGTCACCGTCCAGCCCTTCGACACGGAGGAGGAGGCTCTGGCAATGGCGAACGGCGTCGACTTCGGTCTGACCTCCAGCGTGTGGACCGCAGATCTGGGCCGGGCTACGCGGGTCAGCGCGGACCTGGACTTCGGCTGCGTATGGCTCAACTGCCATCAGGTGATCCTCGCCGAGCTGCCGCACGGCGGCTACAAGCAGTCCGGAACCGGGCGTGACCTCAGCCGTTACGGCGTCGAGGACTACACCCGCGTCAAGCATGTGATGGTGTCCCACACCGCCCCCTGACCGAGGGCCGCAGTACGGAGTACCCCTGCCCGCGCCTCCGTGGGTGGGGTACTTCTGCCCTCACATCGCCGCCGTCGCCCGCTACCGCCAAGGTCACCACGCCGCCGTCCACCGGAGCTGCCACGCGTCCCGGTCGGCTACCGACCGGGACGCGTGGGCGTGAACCCGCCCGGCGGGGTCAGGAGTTGAGCTCGCCGGCCGCCAGTCCTCGTACGACCTCCGTCAGTAGCCTCAGCCCGGCGAGCATGTCCTCGTCGGTGGTGAACTCGAACTCGTTGTGCGAGATCCCCTCCGACGAAGGAACGAAGAGCATCACCGTCGGCACGAGATCCTTCATGTTGATGGAGTCGTGGCCCGCCACCGTCATGATGTCGGTGTGCGACAGACCGAGCCGACCGGCGGCGCGCCGGGCCAGCTCGACCCCCTCCCGCTGATAGCGCGTCACACCCCAGCTGTGGGAGGGGCGGCGCTCGACCGTGACACGGGCGGTCTCCTCGATCCGCGCGATCTCGCTGTGCAGGAGTTCGTCGGCCTTCGCCAGGACGGACTCGTCGGCGGAGCGGAGATCTAGCAGGAGGGAGACCCGCGAGGCCACGACCACCGGCGAGTTGGGGTAGACGTCGAGCTGTCCCACCGAGGTGTGCAGAACACCCGGGAAACGGTTCGCGATCTCGCGCGCCGCGACGACGAGCATGGACGCGCCGAGCAGCGCGTCGCGGCGGTCCTCCATCAGCGTCGCGCCCGAGTGCGCCTGATCGCCGTTCACGACGAACTCGTACTTGTTCGCCGCCCAGCTGGCGGTGACGAGGCCGATCGTCGTGCCCGAGTTCTCCAGATCACGGCCCTGCTCGATATGGATCTCCGCGCAGAAAGCGGGCGTGGGCCCGTCGCCCTCGCCCAGGAATCCGGTCGGCTCCATGGCCTCCAGGACCGATACGCCGGCGCGGTCCCGCGTCGCGAGGGCCTTGTCCAGGGGCAGTTTCCGGGTGAAGACCGAACTGCCCATCATGGAGGGGACGAAGCGCGAGCCCTCCTCGTTGAACCAGTTCACGACGGCGACGTTGAACCGGGGTACCTCCCCGGCGCGTTCCCACTCCTCGGCCAGCCGGAACGCCGCGTGAGCGGCGGCGAGCACGCCGTACGCTCCGTCGAACCTGCCCGCCGTCGGCTGGGAGTCCAGATGCGAACCGACGACCACGTAGGGCGCGCCCGGAACGCGCTCCAGCAGACCGAACTGATTGCCGATCCGGTCGTACTCGACCCGCAGGCCGTACGCTTCGAGGCGCCCCGCGAACCAGCGCCGCTGGTGCACATCGGCCTCGCTCGCCGCCTGCCGGTCGACACCTCCCGCGGGCGTCGAGCCGAAACCGCTCATCGTGGCGAAGTCCCTGATGAACGCCTCGTCGGACTCGGTCGTTGACGTCACTGTGTTTCCTCTCGGGTCGTGCGGTCGTGCGGTCGCGGGCATGCGGTCGGGTGTGCGGGCTGCCGCCGTTCAGGCAGCCGAGGACGGGGTGCGTACAGACGGGTCCTGGAACAGATGGAGTACGGAGGGAAGCCCGCTCGCACGGGCGCGCAGGAATGCGTCCCGGAAGTCCTCCGCAGAGGCGACACGTTCGCCGAAGGCGCCGTACGAACGGGCCCACGCGGCGAAGTCGGGATTGGTCAGGTGCGTCCCCGACGGTCGTCCGGGATAGGTGTTCTCCTGGTGCTCCCGGATCGTGGCGAAGCAGCCGTTGTCGACCACGAGGATGATCGGGGTCGCCCCGTATCCCACCGCGGTTGCGATTTCCTGACCGTTCATCATGAAGCAGCCGTCGCCCGCGACGGAGACGACCTCCCGGCCGGGAAACGCGAGGGAGGCGGCGACGGCGGCCGGTACGCCCATCCCCATCGCACCGTTCCGCGGTGCCACGAGCGACGCCGGGGACCGGTGGGGCAGGTAGCGGGCCGGCCACAGCGCGTGGTTCCCGGCGCCGAAGGTGATGACGGCGTCGGGCGCGAGTTCGGCGCGCAGGATCGCCATCACCTCGGTCATGTCGACGTAGCCGCTCGCCGTGGCGGCGGCGGGCGCAGGGGTGCTGAACCGGAGATACTCTTCCCGCGCCGCCGCGAACCGGCGCTCGTCCACCGCCGCGGACACGGCTGCGGACACGGCCGACACCCCCGACACCTCTGATGTCCGTGGCGTCGCCGAAAGGGCGGTCGCCGCGAGATCGAGTGCGAGGTCCGGCGCATGCGCCGCGATGAACTGGTCGACACGGCCCGCGTGTCCGAGTGCGTCGCCGGGCAGGACGAGCACCGTCTGCGAGTCGAGTCCCAGCCGGTAGCCGTCGCTCAGGACGTCGGAGCGCGGCGTCCCGAGGAAGACCGTGAGATCGGCCGTTTCCAGCAGCGCCGCCGTATGCGCACCGCGGCCGTACCCGAGCGATCCGACGAAGGCGTCGCCACCGTCGAGTTCATGGGGCACCGCGTCGTACGCGCGGAAGTCGGCGACCACGGGCACTGAACGCGCCGCCGCCCACCGGACAAGGGCCTCGCCGCTCTCGGCGGTCCACCCCTCGCCGCCCACGACGACGAGCGGCCTCCGAGCGCCCTCGATCCGGTCGGCCAACTCCTTGAGCTGCGAATCGGACGCGTGCGGACGGGCCACGCGGAGCGGTTCGACGGTGCGGGACGCACAGGCCGTACGGGCGAGGACGTCCTCGGGGAGACCGATCACGACGGGACCGGGGCGTCCGCTCCGGGCGGTGTGGAGGCATTCGGCGACCACCCGGGCCGCGGCCGTGGGGTCGTCCAGCGTGACGACCCTCTTCGCCGTGCTGCCGAACCACCCCGTGAGGTCGAACTCCTGGAACGCCTCCCTGCCCCGGTCCGGTACGGGGATCAGGCCGACGAGGAGCAGCAGCGGGGTCGCGTCCTGGTGTGCGGTGTGGACTGCGATGAAGGCGTTCGCCGCGCCGGGCCCCCGGGTGACGAGCGCGACGCCGGGGCGTCCCGTCAGTCGGCCTTCGGCCAGCGCCATGAACCCCGCGCCGCCCTCGTGCCGCGTCACGACTGTGGAGATGGGCGAGTCGTGGAGACCGTCGAGCACATCGAGGTAGGACTCCCCGGGAACGCCGTACACGCGGCGGATTCCCTCTCGCTCCAGTTGGCCGACGATCAGATGACCGGCCGATACGGACCGCGGGGGAGATTCGACGTTCACGATCGCTGCTCATTCCTTCTCGGGGCGGCGTTTTCCTTCCCATTCTCGGGACCACCCTCGCCCGGGGCACTGGACGTACTCATCCGTGTTGACGTCACTTCACGGTGCATGTGCACACCCGCAGAGGATGTCATCGGTCCGTAACGGGGCATTCGCCCCGCCGAAACCGCTCGGGAGGTCTCGTCGCACGGGGCCGGTGGGGGACAGATGCAAGAGCGGAACCCTCGGAGGGCAGAATGTTCAGTTGCACATCCAGGCGGGGTCAATGGTGTACGAATGCTTCTTGCGGGCGTCCTGGGCGGGACTCAAGGTGGACCAATCCATTCCGCGCAAGCTGAGCCGTCGACGACCCGTGCCCGAAACGGAGCTCTCCATGACGACCCGCATCCCCGAACCAGCCCTGTCCGAAGCCTCCCGCCCGTCCGACCCGCGGAAGATGCGCAAGATCGCCGTCGCGAGCGTGATCGGCACGACCGTCGAGTGGTACGACCTCTTCGTCTTCGGAACCGCCTCCGCGCTCGTCTTCGACAAGATCTTCTTTCCGCAGCTCGACGGCACGGTCGGCACGATCCTGGCCTTCCTCACCTTCGCGTCCGCCTATCTCGCACGGATGGTCGGCGCCGTGGTCTTCGGCCACTTCGGTGACCGGATCGGCCGCAAATCCATGCTGCTCACATCCCTCATGATGATGGGGATCGCGACCTTCGCGATCGGCCTCGTGCCGGACTACAACACCATCGGCGTCGCGGCGCCCTTCCTGTTGCTCGCTCTGCGGGTCGTCCAGGGCCTGGCCCTCGGCGGGGAATGGGGCGGTGCCGTCCTGATGACGGTCGAACACGCGCCGGCCGACCGACGGGGCTTCTTCGGCTCGACGGTCCAGATCGGTGTACCGATCGGAACGCTCCTCGCGAACGGTGTCTTCCTGCTGGTGGCCTGGCAGACGAGCTCGGCCGAACTGCACTCCTGGGGCTGGCGGATTCCGTTCCTGCTTTCCGCGGTCCTCGTCTGCGTCGGTATCTACATCCGGCTGAACATCGAGGAGACCTCGACCTTCCAGGCCGTCCGCGAGGCGGGCGCGAAGGCCAGGATTCCCTTTGTCGCCCTGATGCGCCGGTACTGGCGCCAGGTCCTGCTGGGCGGCATCGCGACGCTCTCCACCGGCTCGACCTTCACGTTGCTGATCACCTCCGGTGTGAACTATGGAACGGACGAACTCGGTCACTCGGAGAGTCTGATGCTCTGGGCGGTCATGGCGGCCTGTGCCATCGCCTTCGTACTGATCCCCTTCTTCGGCCACCTGTCCGACCGCTTCGGGCGCAAGCCCGTCATCTACGCCGGCGTTGCCGCGGAGGCCTTTCTCGCCTTCCCGTTCTTCTGGCTTCTCGACACCGGTTCGGCGCCGCTCGTATTCGTGGCGTACGCCTTGATGGCCGCCGCCTTCTCCGCGAACTACGGCCCCATCGCGACATTCCTGGCCGAGCTCTTCGGCGCCCGGGTTCGATACTCGGGTCTCTCCGTCGCGTACATGCTGTCCGGCCTGTTGGGATCCGCCGCGACACCGGTGATCACCCTGTGGCTGCTGTCGCTCACGGGCAACAGCTCGTCGATCGCCTGGTACATACTCGCGGCTTCGGCGGCGTCGCTGATCGCGCTGTTCCTGCTCTCCGAGACGCGGTTCGGAAGCATCTCCGAGGACGGGGGCGAGGGTGAAGGTGAGGGCGATGCCGCGTCCGTCTCCGCGTCCGTATCCGTGACGGCGGACGCCGAGGCCCGCGTATGAGCGGCATAGCGCGCTTCGCGTCGGCCCCCGGTGTCCCGGCGGCCGTCGGACCGTACGTCCAGGCCACGTCGGCCGGCGGGTTCGTCTTCACGACAGGGCAGATCCCGGCCGCGCCGGGGGAGGAGGCCGGAAGCTTCGAGGACCAGGTGTACGCGACGCTCGGCCATCTCGAAGCCGTGCTGACCGCCGCCGGTTCCGGTCTGGAGCACATCGTGAAGGTCCACGCGTACCTCAGCCATCTCGATCAACTGGGTACCTACAACCGTGTGTACGAGAGGTTCATGGCCTCCAGCCGCCCCGCACGGACGACCGTGTGTGTGGGGCTGTGGGGCGTTTCGATGGAGATTGACTGCATCGCCGTCGTCCCTCCCGAGGCAGACGCGTGACGACGACAGCGCGCACCGGTACGGGCCCCGGGCCGAACGCCGCTCTCCTCGCGCGTGCGGCCGAGGTCGACTTCCCGACTCTCGGCCACTTCCTGGAGCAGGGATTCCTGGATCTGTCCGTCCAGCGGCTCGGGCTCGCGCGGCGCATGATCGGCATCGCCGCCACGCTCGCGCTCCACGAACCGGACGCCGCGACGGTCAACAGGGCGATCGTCGCGCTCCGCCCGGGCGCGGTGCTGGTCATCGACACGGGTGGTGACCACACACACGCGGTCGTCGGAGCGGTGACGGCCGCCGCAGCGCGAGCCCGTGGGGCCTCAGGGATCGTCGTGGACGGAGCGGTCACCGACATCGACGCGCTCCAGGATCCCCGGACGGGCCTTCCCGTCCACGCGCGCGGCACCACCTGCCTCACCACCAAGCGGCTCGACGGCGAACGAGGGCACCGGCAGGTCCCCGTCGAAGTCGGCGGGGCGCGGATCGAGCCGGGAGACGTCATCCTCGGCGACGCCAACGGTGTGATCGCACTGGCACCCGACACGTTGGCCGGCGTGCTGCACCTGACGGAGCGGTCGGACCGCGCGGAACCAGGGCTCCTTCGCCGGATCGGTGAGGGAGCGCCGCTGGATGAGATCCTTCATCTGGGCTGAGTACGAGGACGGCCGGTCCCGAACCCCGACGGTTCGGGACCGGCCGTCGTCACCCCGGACGTCAGTTCAGCGGGGCGGGCGGCGGGGTGCCGTAGAACGTTATCGGGGACCAGCCGCGTGCCTCGGCGAGCGCGGACAGCGCCTCCGCGACCTCGAGAGCGGAGATCCTGTTCGCCGCGGGGGCCTCTTCGATCGCGATGCTGAAGGTCACCCGCAGTGATGCCTCGTTGGTGATGACTCTGCTGAAGCCGGAGAATTCGGTGCCGTTCTGAAACTCGACCGCCGCTGCCGCCCCGGCGTCCCCCGCCTCCTCCGTCGCGGCTGAGGCGGGCGTGGCCGACGAGGCAAGTACCGCCCCCGCCGCGGCTGTTCCCGAGTAGCCCAGCAGCGAACGTCTGGAAATCTTCGACATGTTCCCCTCCTTGGTGATCAGCCTCCCCCCGGAGGCCGATCTTGAGGGTAGGGGACCATTCGCTCGTCAGGTCCTGAATCCGAACTTCCGGATAAAACGGTGGTCACTCGGATGTCACCGCCTCCCACAGCAGTTGGACGGGGTGCCAGGCGTCCCGCGCCGTCCCGTGGAAGATCTGCTGCCGGCAGGACACGCCCGTGGCGACCACCACCGTCTCCGCCGGCTCAGCCGTGATCGCGGGGAAGAGCCGGTCCTCGCCCACCGTCATCGACACATCGTAGTGCTCCGACTCGAAGCCGAAGGATCCCGCCATCCCGCAGCATCCGGCGTCCAGTTCGACCACCGACACCCCGGGGATCCGGTTCAGCAGCGCGACGGTCGCCGCCGTGCCCACCTCCGCCTTCTGGTGGCAGTGGCCGTGGTAGACGAGCGTGCGCCCGGCGAGCCAGGAGTCCTCGCGCGGTCGCAGCCGCCCGTCGTCGATGGCTTCGACCAGCAACTCCTCGACCTGGCGCACCCGCCCGGCGATGTCCTTGACCGCCGGGTCGTCCGGCAGCAGGGACAGATGCTCGTCGCGCAGCGTCATCAGGCACGAGGGCTCGCAGCCCACGACCGGCGAGCCCGCCTCCGTCGCCTTGCTGAGGGTGTCCGCCAGATGGCGGGCCTTGTTCTTCGCGTCGTCCACCAGACCCTTGGAGAGACTCGACCTGCCGCAGCAGACCCCGCTCTCCAGCCGTACGTCCCACCCCGACAGCTCCAGCAGCTGGACGGCCGCCCGCCCGATGTCCGGCTCGGTGAAGGTGGTGAAGGAGTCGGCGAGATAGGTGACGGTGCCCTGGGTGATGGGATGGGTGGTGGTCTTACGGCGCCGGAACCAGCGCGTCAGGTTCTGCCGTACGAAGACGGGCAGCGGTCGCGCCGGGGCGATGCCCACCGTACGGTCCATCAGCCGGCGCACCAGCGGGATGCGCCCCGGCAGGTTGGACAGCGGCGCGGTCGCCGAGCCCAGCCGGTTCAGGAACCGGATCGACCCGAACAGCCGGGAGCGCAGCGGCACTCCGTGGATGTCGTGGTGGTGCGAGAGCGCCTCGCTCTTGAGGGTCGCCATGTCGACACCGAGGGGGCACTCGCTCTTGCACGCCTTGCACATCAGACACAGGTCCAGGACCTCGTGCAGCCGCTCGTCCCCGAGCGCGGCGCGCGGGTCCGGTTCGGACAGCGCCTTGACCAGGGCGGCGGCCCGGCCGCGGGTGGAGTCCTCCTCCTTGCGCGTGGCCATGTACGAGGGGCACATGGTGCCGCTGCCGGACTTACGGCACAGGCCGATGTTCATGCACCGGTCCGCCGCCGCGCGCATGGCGCCCGTGCCGTCGGCGGAGCCCGCGCCCGCGCCGATGACTTCGAAGGAGAGCCGGGTGCGCAGGGGTTCGGCGGGCGGCAGCGCCGCGTCCCGCAGGTTGTCAGTCATGGACGGGGCGTCCACGATCTTGCCGGGGTTGAGCACGTTGTCCGGGTCGAAGAGCTTCTTGACCTGCCGCATCGCGTCGTACAGCGCGTCGCCGAAGATCTCCCGGTTGAACTCGCTCCGGGCCAGCCCGTCGCCGTGCTCGCTGGAGTTGACGCCGCCGTACTCGGCGACGAGATCCTTGATCTCCACCGCGACGCTGCGCATCTTGACCACGTCCGCCGGGTCGGTGAGGTCGAGATACGGCCGGATGTGCAGACAGCCGACCGAACAGTGCCCGTAGAAACCGGCCGTCATCTCGTGCCGGTCGAGGACCTCCTTGAACCTGCGGGTGTACTCGGTGAGATGGATGGGATCGACGGCGGTGTCCTCCACGAAGGCCAGCGGTCGCCTTGTGCCCTCGCTCGCCGCCATCAGCAGGCCGAGCCCGGCCTTGCGGACTTTCAGCAGGGACGCCTGCTGGGCCGGGGTGACCGCCCGCAGGGTGTGGTACCCGTGTCCGTTCCGGGACCAGAGCCCGGTCAGCCGCTTCAACTGGCCCAGCAGCTCGGCCTCGTCGTCACCGCTGAAGGAGACGAAGAGCAGCGCCTCGGGATCCCCGTTCAGGAGGTCGCCCAGGGACGCGTACTCGATCTTGCGGCGGGACAGGTCGAGGATCGTCCGGTCCATCAGTTCCACGGCGGCCGGATCGCAGGCGAGCGCGTCCTGCGTCGCGTCGATCGCCCCGGCCACGGAGGTGAAGTGGCCGACGGCGATCACCGTACGGCTCGGCTTGGGCACCAGGTCCACCAGCGCGCTGGTCGCGACGGCGAGTGTCCCTTCCGAGCCGACGACGAATTTGGCCAGGTCGAAGACGGTGTCCTCGCGCGCCAGCCGGTCCAGCCGGTAGCCGCAGGCGCGGCGCCAGTGGGCCGGGAAGCCGTCCGCGATGGCCGCGTAGTTGGCCCGGACGATCTCGGGCAGCTCCCGGTAGAGCGCGCCCTCCAGGGTGGGGCGCGTGGCCCGCTGCGCGCGTGTCGCCTCGTCCACGCGGTCGAGGCGGACCCGGCTCGCGTCCGAGAGCACCACGTCGAGTTCGCGGACGTGGTCGATGGTCATGCCGTGGCGTACGGATCCGCTGCCGGCCGAGTTGTTGCCGATCATCCCGCCGATGGTGGCCCGGTTGCTGGTCGAGGTGTCCGGGCCGAACATCAGCCCCCAGGGGCTCGCGGCGCGGTTGAGCTGGTCCTGTACGACTCCGGCCTCGACCAGCGCCGTACCGCTGCCGGCGTCCAGCTCCACGATGTTGTTCATGTACCGCGACAGGTCCAGGACCAGGCCGGGGCCGACGGTCTGGCCGGCCAGGCTCGTCCCGGCGCCGCGCGGCACCACGGACACCTGGTGCGCGGCGGCTGCCGCGACCGCGGCGGCGACGTCGTCGGCGTTGCGCGGGAAGACCACCCCGAGCGGCGTGATCGCGTACATGCTCGCGTCGCGTGCGAACAACTGCCTTGTGTAGTCGTCGAATTGGACCTCTCCGTCGAGATCCCTGGCGAGATCCCGCTGGAGCGTGCGGGCCAGCTCCTGGTTCTCCGCGCTCTCGTGGGCGGGGCGCTCGCCCCTGGTGATGGTCATGCAGGTCAACCTCCTCGGTGTGTCAGCCCGCGCTCAGGACGTCCAGCGCCGCGTTGAGCCCGGTGGGATCGACGCGTACGCCTGCCAGTTGAAGACCCATCTGGACCCCGGCGAGCGTGCCCGCGAGGGTCAGGTCGTTGAAGTGCCCGAGGTGGCCGATCCGGAAGATCCGCCCGGCCAGCTTGCCCAGTCCGGCGCCCAGGGACATGTCGAACCGTTCGAGGATGATCTCCCGCACCTTGTCGGCGTCCACGTCCTCGGGCACGAGGACGGCGGTGAGCGCGGAGGAGTGTTCGCGCTCGTCGGCGCAGAGCACCTCAAGTCCCCAGCCCCGCACGGCCGCCCGGGTGGCGGCGGCATGCCGGTCGTGCCGGGCGAAGACGGCGGGCAGCCCCTCCGCCGCGAGCATCCGCAGGGCCTCGTCCAGCCCGTACAGCAGATTGGTGGCGGGGGTGTACGGGAAGAAGCCGCGCCGGTTGGCCTCGATGATCGGCTGCCAGTCCCAGTACGAGGTGCGCAGTCCCGAGGTGCGGGAGGCGGTGAGTGCCTTCTCGCTGACCGCGTTGAAGCTCAGGCCCGGCGGGAGCATCAGCCCCTTCTGGGAGCCGGCCACCGTGACGTCGACCCCCCACTCGTCGTGCCGGTAGTCGATCGAGCCGAGCGAGGAGATGGTGTCGACGAGGAGCAGCGCCGGATGTCCCGTCGCGTCCATCGCCCGCCTGATCTCGGGCACCCGGCTGGTGACACCGGTGGACGTCTCGTTGTGCACGATGCAGACGGCCTTGATCGTACGAGCCGTGTCGGCCGCCAGGCGTTCGGCGACGGCCTCCGGGTCGGCGCCGTGCCGCCAGTCGCCCGGCACGAAGTCGACGTAGAGGCCGAGTTCGGTCGCCATGCGCTGCCAGAGGGTGGCGAAGTGGCCGGTCTCCACGTGCAGTACGCGATCGCCGGTGCTGAGGGTGTTGACGAGGGCCGCCTCCCACGCCCCGGTCCCGGAGCCGGGGAAGACCACGACGGGTCCCGAGGCGCCGAAGACCGGCCCGAGCCGGGCGAGCAGGTTGGTGGTGAACGCGGCGAACTCGGGGCCGCGATGGTCCATCGTCGGTGCCGACATGGCGCGAAGCACCTGGTCGGGGACGTTGGTGGGGCCGGGGATCTGCAAGAAGTGCCGCCCGGTGCGAGTGGTCACGGTGGCCAACTCCCTTGAAAAGCGTGCCACTATGTGGCACGGTGTGTCGTAAGATGGCACGGCGGAGCATATGAGCCAACCACGTGGGAGTCAACGGATGCAGAGCGTTCTCAACGCACTTCGGGTCCTGGAAGAGGTCGCGGCGCGGCAGCCGGTGGGTGTCGCGGACCTCGCCCGCGCCCTCGATCTGCCCAAGAGCTCGGCGCAGCGGGCGCTGCGCACCCTGGACGCCGCGGGCTGGATCCGCCCGGCCGGCGGCGAGGTCACCCGCTGGGTCCTGACCACCAAGGCGCTCCAGGTCGGACGCCGTGCCACCGGCGAACTGAGCCTGCGCGACGTGGCGGTGCCGTTCATGGAGGAGTTGCGCAGGCGCACCGACGAGACGGTCCATCTGACGGTCCCGGACGGCGACAAGGTGGTGCTGATCGAGCGCCTGGAGACGTCGAAGGCGGTCCGGATCATCCTGGCGCTGGGCACGCATCTGCCCTTCCACGCCTCCGCGAACGGCAAGGCGCTGCTTGCCGCGAGCGCGCCGGAGGTGGTCGAGCGCCGACTGGCGGCGGGGCTGGAGGAGTTCACCGCCGCCACCGTCGTCGACCACGACGCGGTGCGCGCCGAGCTGGCGCTGATCCGGGAACGGGGTTACGCGACCAACGGCGGCGAGTGGCGTGACGACGTCTCCGCCGTCGCGGCCCCCGTCCTGGGTGAGGCGGGTACGCCGATCGCGAGCATCAGCGTGAACATGCCGACGAGCCGGATGACCCCCGAGTCGGCCGTCGCCCACGGCAGGCTGGTCAGCGAGACGGCGCGGCAGGTCAGCGCGGCGCTGGGCCACTCCCGCCAGGGATGAACGGCCGGGTGGGTGAACGGGATTGAGCGGTGTGAGGCGGCTTCACGCAGAGGGCCGGGGCCGCCTCGTTCCCGTCGTACGAGAGGGGCCGGCGTCCTCGCCGGAGCACCGCCGGGCCGGACGGATCCCCGTCGCGTCCGGCGCGAAGGAATCCCGCACGACCCTTGACGCCGCCGGAAAAGCTCTTCAATACTCCCGACTGCGGAAATCAATTTCCGTCTGGCGGAATGATTTGCCCACTCCTGGGTTGCTCCAGGGCTGTGGGGGAGTCGTTCACGCGCCGTCTCGTATCCCGGCATCTCCAGTGCCGCGTGCACCCCTCGTCATGCGCCGACGCGCCAGGGCGCCAGCGTGCCCCGGTGCGGCGCGGCATGACCTTCTGCCGACGGCAAGGGAGCCCTCGTGTCAGATCAAGTCATCTCCATCATCGCCCTCGTACTGATCTTCGCCCTCGCGACCTTCTCGGCGGTCCACCTCGGCGTACTCGCGATCGTCGCCGCGTTCATCGTCGGTTCCACGGTGGCGAACGAGTCCAGCGACGACATCTTCTCCGGCTTTCCCGGTGATCTGTTCGTCGTACTGGTCGGCGTCACGCTGCTGTTCGGAATCGCGAAGAGCAACGGCACCGTCGACTGGCTCGTCAACGCCGCCGTGAAGGCGGTGCGCGGCAGGATCGCCCTCATACCCTGGGTCATGTTCCTGGTCACCGCCGT
>NZ_MDCR01000549.1 GCF_001723055.1 Streptomyces niveus | reverse complement strand
CGCATCCCCCGCGCCTCCCACGTCGGCACCGGCATCGGCACCGGCGCCCGCACCGGCGACCGCCGCCGACTTCGTCAAGAGCCTGGGCGACGCGAAGCCCGCCGAGACCGCAGCCGCGACCGACAGCACCGAGGACGCCCGATGACCGCCCCGTACGAGCAGCCGCAGGCCCCGATCTGGCAGGGCGGCCAGCCCCTCGGGTCGTACATCTCGCCGATCCCGGTCCGCCGGGCCACCCTCGGGGACGCGCTCGCCTCGGAGTGGACCAAGATCCGTTCCGTCCGCTCCACCGTGTGGACGCTCAGCGTCATGATCGTCCTGATGGTGGGCATCGGCTCGCTCGTGGCCTGGGCCGTCTCCTTCGCGGAGCAGACACCCGACGGTGAGTCGGTGCTGCCGATGGGCTTCTTCGGCGTACTGCTGGGCTCGATCTGTGTGATCACCCTCGGTGTGCTGACGATCGCGTCCGAGTACGGCACGGGCATGATCCGCACCACGCTGACCGCCTGCCCCAGCCGGGGCCGGGTGCTGGCGGCGAAGTCGATCGTCTTCTTCCTGCTGGTGTTCACCACCACGACGGTGACGGCGGCCCTGGTGGGCGGCATCCAGGTCGCGCTGCTCGGCGGGCGCGCGCCCACCGGCGAGGAGTGGCTGCGGGCGACGTTCGGTGTCGGCCTCTACGTAGCGCTGCTGGGCCTGCTGGCGCTGGCCGTCGGCGCGCTCATCCGGCACTCGGCGGGCGCGATCACCATCATGATCGGGCTGGTGCTGCTGCCGCTGGTGCTGGCGATGTTCATGTTCTCGCCGTCGATGGCAGACGTGCAGGAGACGCTCTTCTCGTACTCGATCCCGAGCCAGCTCGCGGTGCTGTACGACACCTCGATGACCGGGTCCGGGCCCAGCGGCTGGGACCCGCTGTTCATCGGGGCGGGTGTCACGGCCGTGGCGATGGTCCTCGCCGCGCTCGCGCTCAACCGGCGCGACGTGTAAGGCGAGTTGAGGGCTGCCAGGCAGGTGGGCCGCCAGGCCGGTGGGCCGCCGGTCATGCCCGCCCGGCTCGTCCGCCCCACCCGCCCCGCTCAGAACTTGGGCGCGTTACGGGACCGCTGCACCCGCGAGGTGCGGCGGTCCTTCGCGTTCCAGCACGCCTTGTGCCAGTGCCGCCGGTCGTCCACGCCGCCGTACTCCGGCCACGCCACCACGTGCGGCACACCCGAGGGGATCTCCTGGTCGCAGCCGGGGCAGCGGTAGCGCTTGCCCGCGGCGCTCGCGCCCGCCACGTTCCGGACCGCCCACTCCTCGCCCTGCCAGGACTCGGTCCGCTGGAAGCCGCCGTACCGGTCCGACGCCTCGCCGGCGTGGTCGGTCGGGGGCTCGCCGCCTCGGGGGCGGTTGCGGCGCGGGGACACATGACACCTCACGGGGCAGACAGCACGGTTCCCCTCCAGCGTACGGGCCGCTCCCCCGGTGCCAGGCCCGCGCGGCGTGAGACCGTGGGCACCCGCACGGTGCAGTTAGCGGACAATCGCAACAACTTCCGCCGCGCCCGTGCCCATGGC
>NZ_MDCR01000548.1 GCF_001723055.1 Streptomyces niveus | reverse complement strand
CCTCCCCGCTGTCCCCGCCGTCCCCGCCGCCCCACCGGACTGGCACGACGCGCTGCGCCGGGCCGCACCGCTGCTGCCCGTCCTGGCGGTCGTCGCGCTCCTCGCCGTCCCGGTGACGGGCCCGGCCGGGGACGGTTCGGCCGGTTCCGGGACGGTGGCCGACGCCGCGTCCGCGCTGCTGGTCCTCTTCTGTCTCGTACGGGTCCTGCGCGAGCGCGCCCGGCCGCTGACCCGAACGGCCGCCCTGGTCCTGGGACTTCCGGTGTTCGGCGTGTGCGCCGCCGCCATCACGTCGTACGACCCCGTGTCCAGCCTGCCGGGCGTGGCCCGCTACCTCCAGATCTTCGTGCTCGTGCCCGGCGCGCTGCTGCTGCTGATCAGGAACCGCCGGGACTTCCGGCTGGTCGCCTGGTCGATGGTGGCCCTCGCGCTGGTGCAGGGGCTCATCGGCGTCGTGCAGTACCTGACCGGCACCGGTGCCTCGTACATGGGCGAAGACGTCCGCGCGGTCGGCACGTTCGGCCCCACCGACGTCATGGGCATGGCCACCGTCGTCTCGTACGGCCTGGTGACGGCCGTCGGCCTGGCCCTGGGCGCGCGACCGGGCGGCGGCAGGCGGCAGCGCGCCGCCGCGCTCGGCTGCGCCGCACTGCTGTTCCTGCCGCTCGTGCTCTCCTTCAGCCGGGGCGCCTGGATCGCGACGGCCGTCGCCGTCACGCTGCAACTCGCGCTCTCCGGGCTGCGCCGCGCGGCCCGGGTCGCGCTCGTGGCGGCGGCGCTCGGCGTCGTACTCGTCGGGGGACTGGGCATCGGCTCCCAGATGGTGTCCGAACGGCTCGGCAGCATCACCGAGGTCACCGAGGCGCCCGACCGGTCCGTCACCGACCGGTACACGATGTGGGCGGCGGCGGCCGGGATGTGGCGCACCGACCCGGTCACCGGCATCGGGCTCAAAGGCTTCCCCGCCTACCGCGACAGCCACTCCACCATCGCGTTGTCGTCGGGCAGCGACACGGCGGGCGCGGGGATGGGCTTCCAGCGCCAGCCGCTGCTCTCGCCGCACAACATGTATCTGCTGATCCTCAGCGAGCAGGGGCTGCTCGGGCTCCTCGCACTGGCCGGGAGCTGGGCGGCGCTGCTCGTCCTCGCGCTGCGCCGGCTGCCCGGCGCGCGGCGCGCGAGCAGGGGCGTCGACTGCGCGCTCGTCGGCGCCGGGCTGCTCATCTGGCAACTGGTGGACTTCGGTTACGCGGACATCGGCGGGCCCTCCACGGTGCTCACCGCCGTCATGCTGGGCCTCGCCGCGTGGTGGGCGCTGGGCGGCCCGGTCCGGGGGATCGTGCCCGGCCCGGGCGCGGCTGCCGGTCACGCAGGCGCCAACCCCGCGGCCGGTGCGGCATGACCGATCTGCCCGGCTCGACACAGTCGGCGCCCGCCGAACCCACCGTCCCCGCCCACCGCCCGCCGTGTCGCTGCCCG
>NZ_MDCR01000547.1 GCF_001723055.1 Streptomyces niveus | reverse complement strand
CGCCGACGACGAGAACGCGGACCTGTTCTGGGCGTGCCGTGGCGGGGCCGGCGGCAACTTCGGCCTCAACACCTCGTTCGTCTTCGACGCCGTACCCGTGGACCGCCTGCGCGCCACCGTCTTCGACCTCGTCTTCGATCTCGTCCTCGACCCGCGGGTGGCCGTCGAGGTGATGGACGAGTTGCAGCACGTCCTCGACGCCGACCGCGCCAACGATCTCGACCTGCGCGTCGGTTTCAGACACGCGGGCGACGGCGCCACATCCCTGTCGGTACTGGGCCAGCGACTCGGTTCCGAGGACGCGCTGCGCCGCCTGCTGGGGCCCCTGCTGAAGCTGCGCCCGGCAAAGGCGTTCATCGAGGAGCGCGGCTTCTGGTCCGCGCAGGACTACCTCATGGCACCCGCCGCACGGGAAGCCCACGCCTCCAAGTCCCTCGTCCCCGAACGGTGGTTGACCCGCGACACGGTGACAGCCGTCGCCGAGTGGACCCGCGCGTGGCGCCCCGGCCCCGCTCGGGCCAGCGGCTTCGTGACGCTCTTCGCCATGGGCGGCTCCAGCGACGCGCCCCGCCCCGACGAGACCGCCTACCCCCACCGCCGGGCCACGTTCGTGCTGGACATCGGCACCACCTGGCGGCCTGGCACGGCCCAGGCCNNCCAGGCCGAGGTGGCCCCCCTGCTGGAGCAGATCCGCACCGTGCACCACACGCTGCGCCACCGGCTGCGCACCGACGCGGCGTACGTCAACTTCCCCGACCCGGACCTACGCGACTGGCGGCGCGCCTACTACGGCGCCAACTACGAGCGCCTGGTCGAGGTCAAGCACCGGTACGACCCCGCAGGACTCTTCCGCTACGCACAGGCCGTCGGCGCGTCCGGGAGCCGGTGACCGGCCGCTCAGTACCGTACGTCGCTCATCAACAGCGGCGGATACACGGTCGATTCCTCGCCGTCCACCGTGGCCCCGGCGAACTGGAGCATCGCACGCGCCTCGCCGTGCATCGGCGCCGGGTAGTCCAGTGCCGGGGCGGAGACCTCGTCCAGGGCGCGGAGGTGTTCCGGGGCCAACGTGGTCTCCAGGGCGGCGAGGTTGCTCACCAAGTGCTCCACGCGACGGGCGCCCAGGATCGGTACGACGGT
>NZ_MDCR01000546.1 GCF_001723055.1 Streptomyces niveus | reverse complement strand
GCGAGCGGCACCAGCGCGCCGAGACCCACCGTGACGAGCGTCGTCAGCACCAGATTGCGCAGATCGGCGCGGTTGCCGCGCAGGCCGAAACGGAGCAGCCGCCAGGGGGTCATGGGCTCGTCGGGCAGCGGGCGGTAGAACATCACGGCGCGCGGCTCGAAGTCGCCGGCGTTCCGCTCGCCGACGCGCAGCCGCGCCTCGGTGGCCGGGTTGACCGCCTCGTAACGGCCGCGCCGCCAGAGCAGCGCCACCGGGGCGCCCGACTTGGCCCGGTGGCCGACGAGCGGCCCCGAGTCGGTACGCCACCACGGGCCGTCGAGACGGACCGCGCGGGTACGGACCCGGGAGGCGATCGCGATGCGTTCGACCGGGCCGACGCGGGCGTCGAGCGGGGTGCCGGCGCCGCGTGAGTGGTCGGCGAGGGTGATGCCGGAGGCCGCCGCGACCAGCCGGCACACCGCGAACGTCGCGTCGCGGGCGGCGTCGCCACCGGTCCCGCCCGCGTCGCCGGCCCCGCTGCCGGGGCGGCCGATGGACGCCACCAGCGCCTCGTCCGCCCGCGCCCGTACCGCCTCACCGGCCTTGATACCGGCGGCCGTCCGGTCCTCGTGGGCGCGTTCCTGCCGCTCGATCCAGTGGTCGACGGCGGAGAGCAGCCGGTGCTGCTGGTTGATCATCCGCTGCCACATCGCGCCGTCGACCAGCAGGTCGCCCGCCGCTTCCGCGCTGTACGAGGCGCCGTACTGGACGCTGCCGGGGGAGACCGGCATCCACAGCACGTCGTCGTCGGACACCGCGCCGTCGGTGGACGGGCGGGTGTCGAGCGGCGTCTGGAAGAGGGCGCCGAGGCCGCGCGCGGCGCCGAGGGCGAAGGCGTGCTCCAGCGGGGTCGGGACCGGGGGCGTGGAGATGTTGCCCGTGGCGGCGGCGCCGTACGGATCGGTGCCGTACGGATCGGCGTACGCCCCCTCGTAGCCGTACGCGGGCGGCGCCGGCGCGTACAGCTCCCGCAGCGCGATCCGCCGCAGCACGCAGTCCTGCGACGGCCTGCTCAGCAACGTGTGCCGGGGCCCGTCGACCGGTCCGAGGAGCAGCGTCCCCGCTTCGAGACGGCCGAGGAAGTGCCACTGCCCACGCTCCGCCGCGTCGACGGCGAACAGGTCGAGCGCGCCACCGGCGACGAGCCACAGCACATGCGGGCCCTCCAGCGGCACATTGCGCACACCGGCGCAGTCGACCGGCGTGCCCAGCGCGCCGAGCGCGTGGATCACCGGGTCCAGGCCCGCCGGCGTGTCCGCCCCCGCGCCGGCTCCGGCCGTTGTGGAGGTCACGTCAGTGCTCCCTGACCAGTCGCGCGTACGGGCCCTCGGCGGCGACGAGTTCCTCGTGCCTGCCGCGCTCCACGACCGTGCCGTGGTCCAGCACCACGATCTCGTCGCTGTCGCGCACGGTGCTCAGCCGGTGCGCGATGACCACGCACGCGCAGCCGCGCCGCCGCAGGTTGTCGATGATCACGCGCTCCGTCTCGGCGTCCAGCGCGCTCGTCACCTCGTCGAGCACCAGAATGCTCGGCCGCCTGACCAGCGCGCGGGCGATCTCCAGCCGCTGGCGCTGCCCGCCGGAGAAGTTACGGCCGTCCTGCTCGACCCGGCCGTGGATGCCCTCGGGGCGCCGGGCGATCACGTCGTCGTACAGCGAGGCGTCCTTCAGGGCGGTGATCACGTCGTCGTCCGGTATGGACGGGTCCCACAGCGCCACGTTGTCCCGGACCGTGCCCTCGAAGAGGAACACGTCCTGGTCGACGAAGGACACCGAAGCGGCGAGCGCGCCGCGCGGTATGTCGTCCAGCCGCTGCCCGTCGATACGGATGATCCCCTCCCACGGGCTGTAGAGACCCGAAATCAGCCTGGACACCGTGGACTTGCCGCTCCCGGACCCGCCGACCAGCGCGACCTGCTGCCCCGGCCCCACCGTCAGCGAGAAGCCGTCGAGCAGCGGCGCGTCCAGCGGGCTGTAGCCGAACACGACGCTCTCCAGCTCCACATGGCCCGTCAGCCGGCGCGTACTCGCGTCCGGTCGCTGCCGCGAGTAGAGCGGATCGACGGGGAAGCTCTCCACGTCCTTCAGCCGCGCCACGTCGGCGGCGAAGTCCTGGATCCGGCCCGCCACCCCGTTCAGCCGGGTGATCGGCGCGGTGAATCGCACCACCAGTGCCTGGAACGCCACGAGCAGACCGATCGAGATGGCCCCCTCCACCGCCCGCAGCCCGCCGATCCACAGGATCAGCGCGCTGTTCAGCGTCGCGAGCGTGGGCGCGACCACCGTCAGCGCCGCGCTCGGCACACCGAGCTTCTGCTGCTCCTCCAGCGTCGTCGCGTGCTGGCCCGCCCACCGCCGGAAGTACCCGTTCTCGCCCCCGGTCGCCTTCATCGTCTCGATCAGCTGAAGGCCGGTGTACGAGGTGTTGGTGAGCCGCGCGCTGTCGGCCCGGAGCTTGCGCGTGCCGGTGGAGCGCAGCTGGATCACGATCCGCATCGCGACCACGTTGAGCAGCGCCATCAGCACGCCGACGAGGGTCAGTTGAGGGTCGTACGACCACAGCAGCGCGGCGTACAGGATGACCACGACCCCGTCCACGCCCGCCGCCGCCAGGTCCCGCGACAGTGTCTCGGCCACCGCGTCGTTGGACTGGAGCCGCTGGACGAGGTCGGCCGGGCTGCGCTGCGCGAAGAACGTGACCGGCAGCCGCAGCAGATGCCGCAGGAACCGCGCGCCGCTCAGCGTGGACGAGATGATCCGGCCGCGCAGCAGGTTCGCCTGCTGGAGCCCGGTCAGTACGGCGGTGAGCACCACCATCGTCGCCATCGACGTGAACAGCGGCCCCAGCAGCGACGTCTGACCGCCTATCAGGAACAGGTCGATGTACGTACGGCTCAGCGCGGGCACCGCCGCACCCACCGCCACCAGCAGCAGACTGGCCAGCAGCGCGGCCAGCAGGGTCGCGGCCGTGCCGCGCAGCCGCGCGGGCATGGCGCCCATGATGCCGGGCCTTCGGCCGCCCTTGCGGAAGGCGTCGGTGGGCTCGAAGACGAGGACCACGCCCGTGAAGCTGCTGTCGAAGTCCGCCGCGGGGACGAAACGGCGGCCCTTGTCGGGGTCGTTGATGTGGACGCCCCGGCTGCCGGGCCGGCGGCCCATGCCGTCGTACACGACGTAGTGGTTGAACTCCCAGAACAGGATCGCGGGCGCCCGGACCTCGGCGAGGGCTTCCGCCTCCATCTGCATGCCCTTGGCCTTCAGGCCGTAACTACGGGCCGCCTTCAGGATGTTGGAGGCGCGCGAGCCGTCGCGCGAGACGCCGCACGCGATGCGCAGCTCCTCCAGCGGGACATGGCGGCCGTAGTGGGCGAGCACCATGGCGAGGGAGGCCGCGCCGCACTCCAGGGCCTCCATCTGGAGGACGGTGGGGGTGCGGACGGCCTTGGGCCTGGGGGTCGCGGCGGCCGGCCGGGCGCGCTTGGCCGCCCGGCGCCGGCCGGACGGGGGGTGCTGCTGCTTCCTGCGCGGGGCCGGGGGAAGCTGGTGCCGCTGCGGGCTCACGGGAGCAGCCAATCGATCGGGTGCTGTTCGGCCAGCCGGATGGAGCCGGTGGCCAGGGTCATGGACTCGACGGCGTACGGCGGCCCGTCCGGCGACGACCAGGTGTAGCCGGACTTGGTGGCTGACGAGGCGTCAATTCGCACCAGTACGGCGACGGGTGGCCCCTCGCGGGAGAACTGCTCGCCCAACTGCGAGCTGCCGAGGAACCCCGTGATGCGCCTGCTGGTCTCGGCGACGCGGCCGACGGACTCGACCCGGCCGCGCAGCACGCCGTACCGCTGCTTGGGCACCGACTGGACGGTCACGTCGACCGGGGCGCCGACGGGGACGGTTCCGCCGCTCTCGGCGGGGGCGTACAGCATCACGCTCAGCGGATCGTCGGCCTTCTCGACCCGTTCCACCGCCGCGACATCGGCACCGGTGGTGATCACGGAGCCGACGGCGGCTGCCAGGGTCGTCAGCCGGCCGGCGGCGAGGGTGCGGATCTCGGTGCTGCCCTCGGCGGTACGGACCTTCACGAGGGGGGAGTTGGCGGGCACCCGCTCGCCTTCCTCGGCGAGTACGTCCGTGATCTGGCCGGCGACGGGGCTCTGGAGGACGTAACTGCCCTGCGCGTGGGTGAGGATGCCCGGCGCGCCGAGCGTGGACGAGACGCTGCCGGTCACCGCCCAGACGGCCGCGGCGGTCATGACGACGACCGTGACGGCCAGGACGAGACAGCCCTGGGGCCGGGCGAAGCGCACCGGCAGGTCGATGTCCTCGGCCGACTGCAGCTTGGAAAGGGCCTGTTGGCGGAACTGCACGACGCTCTTCCCTCAGTTGCTCGGTGTTTCCGACGATCACGACCGCTCGCTCCGACGGGCAAGGGAGGCGAGGGCGGCAAAGGCGGCCGGGGCCGGGGCCGCGACCACGACCGCGTCGGCCGTGCGCCCGGGTCACGGGCACACGACCGACGCGGCTGAGCCGGTCCGGACTCAGAGGCCGGCGACCAGGCCCGTGGCGAGACCGGTCACACCCGACGTGCTGATGCCGGTGGCACCCTCGACGGTGCCGACGACACCGCCGACCGTGCTGGAGACGGGGACGATGGAGTCGACGGTGCCGACGAGGCCACCGACGAGACCGCCCGACACGTTGTCGAGGTCGGCGTCGGAGATTTCCTGGGTCTCAACCTGGGGAGAGCGGTTCATGATGTGAGATTCCCTTCGCATGGCTATTGCATATCGGCGCCGACCGGTCACGCCGTACTGGCGTACCGGCCACCGCAGCGGTCGTCGGGGCGCTTCCCTCGGATTTCCGGATATCAGGATCCGTAAATCCTCCGAATGGCGCCGGGGTGACTTCCGCGATGCGAAGGATCAAAGCACGGGGGCCAGTCGAGTAGCCAACTCAATGCCGAACGATCCGGCCGGACCGTGGAGTTGGAGCACCTCGACGTGCCTGCTCGTCCATCACTTGGTAGCAGCTTCTTCACGCGATCGAACGCCCTGAAGTGGACATTCCCGCACCAAAGGCGGTACGCGTGGCCCGCAGCAGGTACGGACCTGACGGTCAGTTGTGCCCGCCTGCGTATTCGGTGTGCAGATTCGTGGAGGGAGGCAGCGGGCGGGCGAGCACCGGAAATCCCGTGCGTGCCACACGTATTGCCTGGTCACGGTATTTCCGGGGAAACGGCGCGGCATCCAGGAGAAGGCAACATAAACGCATAACGGCGTTGCGCCGGACGCGGGGGAAATCGCCGTCTTCCGGTCGGTAGCCGACCAGTTCGCCCGTCTTGGCGGCTTCGGTGCTGTTTGTCGTCCAGTGGGCGGGATCGCTGCTTCCGGCGGTCACCGGTGCTCACGGCGGTACGCGCCGCGATGCCGTGCTGTTCCGGCGCCGGCCGGCGGAGTCACGAAAAGCGGAGGTGATCATTCTTCTTGAGGTGCGCCGGTATCACCGGCGTCACCACTCCGGTCGGCCGGCCCCACGACACAGATAATACGCACCGAAAAGTGGGTACCCCGGGACCCGGAAAGATCTGTGTATTCTCGCTGCCGGAGGTGAGGACGCATGATCCTCGAATACATTCGCTATCGAATTTCCGAGCACGAGGCGGCCGAATTCGAAGCGGCCTACGCCCGCGCGGCCCGGCCCCTGGCCCAGTCACCCGTCTGCCACGACTTCGAGCTGTCCCGCTGCGTCGAGGAGCCCCGCCACTACATCCTGCGGGTCCACTGGGAGTCGCTCGACAAGCATCTGAAGGACTTCAGATCCAGCGAAGAATTCCGTGCCTTCTTCGCCGAGATCCGGCCCTACGTCGACTCCATCGAAGAGATGAGCCACTACACGCCGACCGAAGTCGTGGGAACCGGCGCCGGTGCGCCCGCGCC
>NZ_MDCR01000545.1 GCF_001723055.1 Streptomyces niveus | reverse complement strand
GCTGGCGAGTCCGTCGGCGGCCATCGCCAGTCCGTGCAAGGTCTTGGCCACGGAGTCGTGCATCTCGCGGGCGAGCCTGGCCCGTTCCTCCTCGACAGCGCCGGTGACGGCGAGGCGGGCGCGGGCCTCGGTGAGGGCCTGGCTGGCGGTGCCGAAGCCGAGCATCAGATTGCGCAGGGTGCTGCCGACAGCGCCGGCGATCACACACAGGCCGGGGAGCAGAAGAGCGCTGAACTCCGCCTCGACGTCGGTGTTGACCGCGTAGGCGCCCGCCACGATCAGGGCCTGGAGCACCGCGAACAGCGCGGCGCCGCGCCAGCCGTACACCAGCCCTGCCAGCAGCGGGGTGCAGATGGTGACGTACGCGACCGTCGAGTCCGGGGAGGCGGTGATCAGGAGAAGGGCGCCGACCACCGAGTCGGCGGCCAGCAGCGCCGGGTGCCGCAGGAGGATGGGCCCGAAGCGTTCCCAGTCGCGGAACAGCAGGTACGACAGCATGAAGGTGGCGACGACGGCGGAGGCGACGAGCCAGGTGGCGAGACCGTGTGCGGTGCGCTGCAGCGCGAAGGGGGACGCGAGCGCGATCATCGCCAGCCGGAAGCCGAACACCTGACGGCACAGCGCCTG
>NZ_MDCR01000544.1 GCF_001723055.1 Streptomyces niveus | reverse complement strand
CGCCAGGGCCAGCACCTCGTCGCGGAACTCGGCCGAACTCACGTCCCGCCACACACCGTCGGAGCCCTTGCGACCGAGCGCGACCCGGTGGGGATCGTCCGTCGCATGATCGAATACGACGTCCGCGAGCCCACCCACCTGGGGAGCGGACGCCATGGGTCGGACAGTGAACTCGCGCAATGACCTGCTCCTTGTGGCGCTCCGCACGGCGCCGTGACGCTACCCCAAGGGCCGGTCCGGCGGGAGGGAGCGGACGGAAGTGGTGTCTGGCTGTATCGCTCCAGGTCAGAGGGGGGAAACGAGTTCCCGGGAGAGGTTGGGGCCGGGCTTCTGACCGTAGAGTAAGTGCGGCTCGTGGGAATCTCCACCGAATCTGTACGGTGCGCTTACGCCCCCCGCCCCGGGTAAGGGGCTTGGCCTGTACCAGCGCCCGCGTCTGGCGGGTTCTCGTCGGTGACGGCGCGCCTCAGCGGGCGTCGGCGGGCCGGTGCAGCCGGTCGCCGCCCGCCAGGATCGCGTCCGCGAGCGCGTCCGCCGGGCTCCGGTCCGACGTGGCCGTGGACCGCGAGCCCCGCCCCTGCCGCTGCCCGTGCCCGTGCAGCA
>NZ_MDCR01000543.1 GCF_001723055.1 Streptomyces niveus | reverse complement strand
CGCACGTACGCGGCGGCGCCGGCCCCGACGAACGGGAACGGTCCGTGCTGCGCGGCGCCTTCGACCACGTACGGGTCGACACCGCCGTACGCGAGGTGACCGGATGAGACTCCACCGATTGACCGTCACCGCCTTCGGCCCCTTCGCCGACACCCAGGAGGTCGACTTCGACACGCTCGGCGCCGCCGGGATCTTCCTGCTGCACGGCGCGACCGGCGCCGGGAAGACCTCCGTGCTCGACGCCGTCTGCTACGCGCTGTACGACGCCGTGCCGGGCGCGCGCCAGCTCAAGGGCGGCGCCACCAAGGACGCCACCCTGCGCAGCGACCACGCCCGGGCCGGTACGTACACGGAGGTCCTGCTCGAACTGACCGTCGCCGGACGGCGGTTGGAGATCACCCGCCGCCCCGCGCAGACCCGCCCCAAGAAGCGCGGCACCGGCGTCACCACGGAGAAGGCCCAGAGCTGGCTGCGGGAGTACGACTCCGAGAGCGCCGGCTGGAGCGCGCTGAGCCGGTCCCACCAGGAGATCGGCGAGGAGATCGGCCAGCTGCTCGGCATGAGCCGCGAGCAGTTCTGCCAGGTCGTCCTGCTGCCGCAGGGCGACTTCGCGCGCTTCCTGCGCGCCGACGCCGAGGCGCGCGGCAAGCTGCTCGGCCGGCTCTTCGACACCCGCCGGTTCGCCGCCGTCGAGGACCGGCTGGCCGAGCTGCGCCGCGCCGCCGAGCAGCAGGTGCGCGCCGGGGACGAGCGGCTGATCGGCGTCGCGCAGCGCCTCGCCCAGGCGGCAGGCCCCGGCCTCGAACAGCCGCTGCCCGCCCGGCAGCCCGGCGATCCCGGCCTCGCCCCCGCCGTCCTGGCATGGGCGGCCGTCGCCCGCTCCACGGCCCATGAGCGCCACGACATCGCCGAGTCCGCCCTCGCGGGCGCCGAGAGCCGGCAGGCCGCCGCGCGGCGACTGCTCGACGCCGAGCGCGAACTGGCCAGACTCCAGGAGCGATTCGCCGACGGGCGGCGACGGGCCGGGGCGCTCGAAGCGCGCCGTCCTCAGTACGAGGAGGAGCGCGCCACGCTGGAGCGCGCCCGCAAGGCCGACCAGGTCGCCCCCGCGCTCGCCCTGCGGGAGGACGCCGAACGCGCCCACCGCACGGCCGCCGCCGATCGCGACCGGGCACGCGCCCGGCTCCCCGCCGAACTCACCGACAGCGGCGCCGACCATCTCTCCGCGCTGGAGCGCAAGATGATCGAGGAGCTGGGCCGGGTCGACGCCGCCCGGGGCGCCGAGCGGCGCAGCGCGGAAATCACCCGCGAACGGGCCGAGCTGGACCGGCAGGCGCGCGCCGACGAAGAACTCCTCGCGGACGCCGCCGGCTGGCTCGCGGGCTGGGACACCGCCCGCCGACAGCACCAGGAACGCGTCGAGACGGCCCAGGAGGCGGCGACCCGCGCCGAACAGCTCGCGGGACAGCTCGAACCGGCCCGCGGGCAACTCGACGCCGCCCGCGCGCGCGACACGCTCGAAGCGCGGGCCGCCGAGTCGCAGCACCTCCTGAACAGCGCCCGCGAACGCGCCAACGACGCCAAGGAGAGCTGGCTCGATCTGCGCGAGCGACGGCTGCGCGGCATCGCCGCCGAACTCGCCGCCCGGCTCGTCGCGGGCGAGCCCTGCGCGGTCTGCGGCTCCGCCGACCACCCCGAGCCGGCGCGCGCCGGAGCCGGCCAGGTCGACCAGGCGTCGGAGGACGCCGCGCTCGCCTCCTCCAGGAGAGCCGAGGCGGCCGTGACACGGGCCGAGCACGACCACGCCTCCGTACGGGAGGAGTACGCGGCGGCCCGCTCGGCGGCCGGCGGATCGACCGTCGCCGAACTGGTCACGCTCACCGAGCGCCTGGGCCGCGAGCACACGGAGGCACACCGCCTGGCCGCCGGTACGCACGCGGCCCGCGAGGCGCTGGCCCGCGCCGAACGCGAGCACGAGGAGCGGCTCACCGCGCGGCGCTCCGCCGAGAACCGCGTCGCGGCCCGTACCTCCCGGCGCGAGGCGCTCGACCACGAACAGACCGGCCTCGAAGCGGAACTGGTCCGCGCCCGGGGCGGCGCCGACAGCGTCGCCGCGCACGCCGAGCGGCTCGCCAACCGGGCACGGCTGCTCGCCGAAGCGGCCGACACCGTACGGGACTTCGACACCACCGCCCGACGGCTCAAGGAGAGCGACGACCGACTCGCGGACGCCGCGTTCCGCGCCGGGTTCGACACCCCGCGCGCGGCGTCGGCCGCGCTGCTGTCCGGCGCGGAGCAACGCGGCCTGACCCACCGGATGGACGACTGGCAGGCCGACGCCGCCACCGTCGCCGACCGGCTCGCCGAGTCCGACGCGCGCGACGCCGCCGAGCGACCGCCCGCCCGGCTCGACACGGCGCTGACGTCCTACGAGGCGGCCGAGTCGGCCCTGCGCGCCGCGTCCACCGCGCTCGCGGGCGCCCGTGAGCGCGGCGCGGAGCTGGCCAGGCTCTCCCGGCGGGCCGAGGAGGAGGTCCGGGGCCTCGGGCCCCTCCGTACGGAGTACGAGCGGGTGGCCCGACTCGCCGGGCTCACCGCCGGCACGTCCAACGACAACGACCGCAAGATGCGCCTGGAGTCGTACGTGCTGGCCGCCCGGCTCGAACAAGTCGCGGCGGCGGCCACCGCGCGGCTGCTGCGCATGTCATCGGGCCGCTACACCCTCGTCCACTCAGACGCCCGCAGCGGAGGTGGGAAGCGGTCCGGACTCGGACTGCACGTGATCGACGCCTGGACGGGCAGCGCACGCGACACGGCGACCCTCTCGGGCGGTGAGACCTTCTTCGTCTCCCTCGCACTCGCGCTGGGCCTCGCCGACGTCGTCACCGACGAGGCGGGCGGCGCCCGGCTGGACACCCTCTTCATCGACGAGGGCTTCGGCAGCCTGGACGACCAGACACTGGACGAGGTCCTGGACGTGCTGGACTCGCTGCGCGAACGGGACCGCACCGTCGGCATAGTGAGCCATGTCGCCGACCTCCGCCGCCGGATCCCGACGCAACTGGAGGTGACGAAGTCCCGCCGGGGCTCGACGGTCAGCCTCCGTACGGAGG
>NZ_MDCR01000542.1 GCF_001723055.1 Streptomyces niveus | reverse complement strand
CTGAAGACCCACGGCCGTGTCCGTGGGAACGGTCAGTGCCACGATCGCGCCGATGACCGCGGCGACGACGCCGATCATCGCGACGTACTCGACACCGCCCTGGCCGGTCTCGTCGCGCCTGCCCGCTCTGCGACGGCAGAGAGTGCCGTTCATCCGCGCTCCTCGTCCAAGCTGTGGCGTGTTCACCTGACCGGAGTGGAGAGTAAGGAGCCTCCCGGGCCCAGTCGGAGGGTCCGGGGACCCATTCACGGGCCCAGACGTACGGCGGGGCCCCCGAGCGGGCCGCGTATCGCCCCGATACGGGCGCCGGGAGTGTGGGAACGGGCGAGGCCGGGGGGGTGTGGGGTGCCGCGTACGGCACGCCGTATCGCCTCGTACAGCGGTACCGTGGGAGGAACGAGGGCTTCCGGACACCCCCAGGGGGCGGTGCGGGCCCGGGGAACGTCGTACGTGAAGAGGTGCTCCGTATGGACGCGGATCGTGCCGAGCGTCTGACCGCGGAGCTGCGCGCCCGCGGCGTCATGGCGCATCTGGTGCACGCGGGTGTCTACGAGTTCGGTATCCGGGTCGTCCTGGACGACCGGATCGAGGCGCTCTGGGACATGGACGGGGCGGCGGGGCTGGACGCGGAGATCGTGAACGAGGGGGCCCTGATCGGGTTCGTCCCCCATGTGCCGGGGTCGGAGGAGTTCACCGAGGAGCAGATGGTGAACACCATCGCGACCACGAACTACGCCCTCGACACACTCCAGCGCCCCGCCGACCGCGCGTCGAGTACGGGGACGCCACGCCCGGGCGCCGTGTTACGTCACCGCTTGCCGCGCCGGATCCAGTGGGCGCGGCGCTGGCGCCGGAGCGCGGGCGGGGTGGCGGGCGGCGGTTCCTCCGGCGGCCGGGCGGGCGTCCCCGTACT
>NZ_MDCR01000541.1 GCF_001723055.1 Streptomyces niveus | reverse complement strand
GACGGCCGCGCGAAGGAGTGAGTCGCTTGCGACAGCGAATCCTTGCACTGTTCACCGCACTGGTCTCCGCCATGGCCCTCGCGGTACTCCTGCCCGCCTCGACCTCGGCGGCGGCCTCGTCCGCCGCCGCGTGCGTGACCGGCTGGAACGCGTCCACCGTCTACTGGGGCGGCGACACCGCGTCGTACAACGGCCGCAACTACACCGCCAAGTGGTGGACCCAGAACGAGAGACCCGGCACTGTCGACGTCTGGGCCGACAACGGCGCCTGTGGTGGCGGTCCGACGGACCCGCCGCCCACGGGTGGCTTCGTGGTCAGCGAGGCGCAGTTCAACCAGATGTTCCCGAGCCGTAATTCCTTCTACACCTACAACGGTCTCACCGCCGCGCTGAGCGCCTACCCGGCCTTCGCGAACACCGGCAGCGACACCATCAAGCGCCAGGAGGCCGCGGCCTTCCTCGCCAACGTCAGCCACGAGACCGGCGGCCTCGTCCACATCGTGGAGCAGAACCAGGCCAACTACCCCCACTACTGCGACACTTCACAGCCCTACGGCTGCCCGGCCGGCCAGGCCGCGTACTACGGGCGCGGTCCCATCCAGCTCAGCTGGAACTTCAACTACAAGGCAGCGGGCGACGCCCTCGGCATCGACCTGCTGAACAACCCCTGGCTCGTCCAGAACGACTCCGCCGTCGCCTGGAAGACCGGACTCTGGTACTGGAACACCCAGAACGGCCCCGGCACCATGACCCCGCACAACGCGATGGTCAACAGCCGCGGCTTCGGCGAGACGATCCGCTCCATCAACGGAAGCATCGAGTGCAACGGGGGCAACCCCGGTCAGGTGCAGAGCCGGATCAACAACTACCAGCGCTTCGTCCAGATCCTCGGCACCACACCCGGCGGCAACCTCAGCTGCTGAGTCCGGAGCGTCTCTACGACAATCGGACGTAGTTCAGAGAACTGTTCTGCGACCTCCTCGTTGACCGGTTCGGGGCAGAGGCCCATCTGCCCCGCACCGGATCAGTGTCCGTGCCCCGCCGCATCCATGTGGCGGGGCACGG
>NZ_MDCR01000540.1 GCF_001723055.1 Streptomyces niveus | reverse complement strand
TCCGGAGCCGGTCCGGTCGGAACGGCGGCGGAGCGCCGGGTCAGGGGGAGACGGGAATGCGCGAATTCATCGACGCGGCACTCGGATTCCCCACTTTCCTGTTCACCGCCGCGCTCGTCGTGGTCGTCGGCTTCTGGCTGCTGGTGCTCGCCGGTGTCACCGAGACCGACAGCTTCGACTCGGACGTCGACCTCGACACCGCCGGGATCGGCGGAGTGCCTGTCACCGTGGCCTTCTCACTGCTGACAGCCGTCGCGTGGTTCAGCAGCCTCACCGCCTCCGTACTCCTGCACCACCTCGGCGTCTCCGGTCTCGTCCGCGCCCTGTCGGCCCTCGCCGTCCTCGTGGGCGCGACGCTGCTCGCCTGGTGGGTCACCCGGCTGCTCGTACGGCCACTGCACACGCTCTTCCCCGACGAACCCGGGCCGTCCCGGCTCGACTTCGTNNCAGGCAGCACGGCGCGGACACCGCGAAAGCCGACGCGCCGGTGCTGAGCAACGGCAGCACGGGGCTGCTGTACGCCTACGACGACGCCGGTGAGTTCTTCTGGGTCGCGCCGTACGACACGGCGCTGGACCCGCGCGCCTCGGCCGCCTGACTCCCTTCGCCCGACCCGCTTCTCGCCTTACGCCGCCCGACCTCTCGCCTCTGACTCTTCAACCGGCCCTTCGCCGGTCGGGCCCTCATGCCTGCTCGTGCCCGCTCGTGCCTCCACGCAAGGATTTCTCATGGATGCCATCACCT